>CAXUBN010000035.1:0-12611 GCA_964249255.1 uncultured Acetobacteraceae bacterium
TCATCTGCATAGGCGGGCTGGTCCAGCACATAGCCAGGGGGCAGGCGGGTGAGGGCGCCGGCCTCTGGCGGGGGTGGGAGCCGCGTCGGACCCGGAGCGCCGAGAAGCTGATCATCAGAAAAGCGCTGCCCGGCCGGTAGTGGATCTACCGTGGCGCCGGGAGGCAGCGGTGGAAGTGACGGGTTTGGGGGTGGCAAGGGATACTCCTGAGATGACAAAGGCCGCTCAAGGCGGCCCGCAGGTGGTCGTTAGGATGTCGTTCGGCGGCTCTATGCCGCTGCCTTCCGTCGCCCCCTGGCCTGCCGGCCGACCTGGAGGTGCTCCACCGCGACACAACGCCAGTCGGAACATGTGCAGCGGACATTTTGGTTCCGGGGCGGCGGCTCACCGGTTGCCAGCTCGATAGCCACTCGCCGAGCCATCTCGAAGCCGCGGCTAGTCGTGATGCGCGGGATCAGATCCGGCCACGGCCCCGTCCACACGAGGTGATCTTTGTAGGGCTCGCAGAGGTCTCGGAAGGTGGCCCCAACAGTCGCCAGCTCTTCGGGAGTTCTTGGAGTGCCCTTGATCAAGTCGGCAGGTCCTGCACGCGGGCGCCGTGAAGATCAATGAACGCCGCCAGGGCTTTCCTGATGACCGTCATGCGGCCGAGGTAGGGCGCGCCTGCCGGGCCGGCGATGGCGGCGGCGGCAGTATCCAACGCGGCCTGATCAGCGGGCAGAAGTCGCAGCGTTAGTTGCTTGCGCATGGTTCTCTCTATGCTGTTGGGGATGCGACGAGAGCTACGCGTGCTGCCCGTGCTGAAAAGCAGGTAGCGGGCCGCGGGGCGTTGGGGTCTCTTTCCGTCAATAGCGTCGTTTGACTGCAAGGGCGGCGCGGGCGGCGCGGGCAGAGGAGCGAGCTTGGGGAAAGTCCTCACAGAGACTCCCTCAGCGGGTTCTGAGTCGGCCCTGGTAGGGGAGCGCCTGAGACCCCCTCAAGGGCCCTCCAACAGCTCCTAGCGGACTCTGTGAGGGTGTCCGTGCCTGCTGCGGTATGAGGCGGGGATTGATGCCCGGTCCAGCGGCCCCGGAATGGCTGTGGGAGTGCTTGCAGGGCAGTTGAAGGGGGCAGATTTTCGAGTCTTGAAGGAGGCCGCGCCCCAAACGGCGATAAGGACTGCGAATGACTCGCAACTCGCAAGTGGACGACGGGAGCACAGGCCCCCGCCGCCAGTTGCCTATGCTAGGCGGTGCGCCCCTCTTCTCTCTGCATGACATGCGCCCGCAGCGACGCGGTGACGCTCGCTTGCCCAAGGCGCGTGCAGGCCCGACGCAAGGTAGCTTCTAGAAGCTTGATGCACAGGGGCAGGGTGCCCCCCGTGGCCAGTTCTGCGCCGCCGATCTGATCGACACACTTCCAGCGGCGGTGGCCGGCAGGCTCAATGGTCAAGCAAAGCGAAGAGGTTCGGGCAGGCTCCCAGACACAGAGGTAGGGCATCCCGTCGTCACACTCCTGAGCGTCGACACGGACTCCCGCCCAGCCGTGGCGCAGGAACCTGATGAGATCAGGAAGGGATCTGCCGGCCTCTGTGACGATGACGGCGGCCGTTGTAGTAGGGTTGATAGGCGTAGGCATGGGGGCTTCCTTGCTGACGTTCAGGAGCCGGCGGCGCTGTAACGTTGCCGGCTCCGATCGAAACGCTGCCCCAGTAATACGGCTGCCGTCAAGAGAAAAGTTCTAGTAATCACAGTGAGTTAGTGGTGGACTCAAGGTGCCTCTCAGAGGTCTTTGACGGGCCCTCACGCCTCCTGCAACAGTCGGTAGACACTCGCCCGGCCAATGCCCAAGCGCTTCGCAATCTCTGACGCTCCGACGCCTTTCTGGTCCAGCTCACGGACCGCAGCAACATCAATCGACGGCTTGCGGCCCTGGTAAACCCCTCGGCCCTTTGCAGCCGCGATGCCTTCAAGCTGCCGCTCACGCCTCAGGTTCGTCTCGAATTCAGCGAATACCCCAAGCATATCCAGGAACGCCTTGCCGGCCGCCGTGGTGGTGTCTACCGGCTGCTCCGTGCAGCGCAGGGCCGCGCCCTTGGCCTTCAGCTCGGCCATGATCGTTTGCAGATCCGCGATCGAGCGGGCCAGGCGGTCGATGCGGGTGACGACAAGGCTGTCCCCCTTGCGGATGAAGTCCAGAAGGGTGCGTAGCTCTGTGCGGCCGGCTGCCGTGGTGCCAGACCTCTTCTCTTCGCGGATGATGCTGCAGCCGGCGGCGGCGAGGGCGTCCCGCTGCACGGTAAGGTCCTGGTCGGTGGTGGAGACGCGGGCATAACCGTAGAGGGTGGACATGGCGGTCTGTCTCGCTAGGTTCTAGACCATCCTCTTGTGCCGTCTCGGAAGGTCGAAAGCAACCCATATGAGACGAGAAAAGTGTCTCATCGCGGCGTCGTGATAGGGTATACCCAAGAGAGACAGACGGAGGTGAGCATGGACAAGCTAGAAGCCGCGCGGCGCCAGCTGGGAACAGCGCTTCAGCTCTACCTAGACCAACGTGACCCCGTGTCGGTGCATTGCCTCGTCTGCGGCGGCTGTGAGCTGGCAGATAGTTTGGCAGCCGAACGTGGTCAAAAGCCAATGCGGCTGTTTTCCCTGGCACAGCAGACTAAGATGGATGAAGCCGCGTTCTACCGGCTCCGCAACCGCTTCTGGAACGCCTTCAAGCACTACAAGACGCTTAGCGGCCAAGTCCGGCAGGATGATGAGCTATTAGGATCATTCACTGACGCCGAGAACCGTGAGCGACTGTTCCTCGGATGGTTCGACTACGCCTCCGCAGGGGGCGCCTTGCCTATAGCTGCGCAGGTCTACAACACGTGGTTCATGGCGCTAGATCGGAGCCGCTTCCGCTCCGACGAGGCGCTGTCCTTCCTAACAGAGCTGGACAAGGTGTTCCCAGGGCTTGCGGAGCTTCCGCCCGACCGACAGCATCAACGCCTACGCCGTGAGGTCGAGAAGGCGCGTCGCGACCGTGAGCTGGTGAACGACACCCTGACGGATCGCCGCCCACTCATACTGGGTCCCCTCGCCTGAGCCAGAACCCAATGGTAGCCATTTATATATCTACCTCACCATCACCGGCTTGCACCGTCATCATCACCTTGCACCGTGCAGCATCATCGTTCGCTTGTGCGGCGTCGCGTCGGCGGCGAGAACGGTTGGTGCGCGTTTGTTGGCCGGTAGGGGTCTCCGCTAGACGGTTTCAAAAAACCGTTAAAGCTGTTGTTGTAGTAGTCGTAGTCAGGCCTTTCAAAGGCAAGCCGCCGCCAGGAAATCGAGCCGGCCAGCTGGGAGGGGGTAGGGGGTCATTGGGCGATCCGCGAAGGCCCTACCGGCTGTTTTGGCACAGGTTCCCTGGGTCCCATCTGAGCCCGACCACCGTCATTAGAGCTTCTTCTCCTACCCAGCGGGCGGCTTCTCGCGCGGTGGGCGAAGAGGGTAGCAGCCCTCCTCGCCCGCTAGTCCAACGCTGGGAGTTGTCGGGGATAAACCAGCCCCCGACGCGCAGACGCTAGATGCCAGGCGAGGGAGGCGCCAGTTCCTACCTCTTCCTCTTCCACCCCGAGGGCTCCCGCACGAAGCACAAGATCCGCATCGTGATGCGAGCTGGGGAGCCCTGGTGGGTCCTGGCCGACGTGTGCGCTGTTCTTGAAATTTCCAACAGCCGGGACGCCGCTGCGCGCCTTGACGATGATGAGCGGGTGACCGTCGCTAATCCCGACGGTCGGGCCGGAAGCGGCGCTCAAGAGTTCACCATCATCAATGAAAGCGGCCTGTGGTCCCTCGTCCTCACCAGCCGCAAGCCCGGGGCCAAGGCGTTCAAGAAGTGGCTCACGGGCACCGTGATCCCTGCCCCAGCGGGCGGCCCCTACCTCTTCCTCTTCCACCCCGAGAACTCCCCGATCAGATACAAGGTCCGCGCCCTGATGCGCTCTGGAGAGCCCTGGTGGGTGCTCGCGGATGTCTGCTCCGTCTTGGACATCGCCAACCCATCGCAGGCCGCGGCGCGGCTCGACGCTGACGAAAAGGCGACCCTCACTAATAATGAGGGTCGGCCCGGGCATGGGGCACAAACCCATGTTATCATTAACGAAAGCGGCCTGTGGTCACTCGTCCTGACCTCTCGCCGCCCCGAGGCCAGAGCGTTCAAGAAGTGGCTCACGGCCACCGTGATCCCCTCGCTGCGCAAGAACGGCGGCTACCTGGTCGGTCAGGAGACCATGACCGACTCCGAGCGCATGGCCGAGGCGGTTTTGTTCGCTCAGCGGATGATCGCCACGGAGCGGGGGAAGCGGGAGCGGGCGGAGGCGCGGACTGCCGGGGCCTTTGCGGGCCCCTCAGTGGCCTTTTCAAGGGCTGGTAACGGGTCCCATCCAGAGGCCGCCGGGCGGACAGCAAGGGGATTATAGGATCCTCGTTCGGCCCAACTCCTTACATCTCGTAGAACGGTCCAAAGCATCCATAGCCTCTGTAGCTACCTTTGATGCCCCCTGAGCGGCCATCGCATCTGCAACCGACATCTTCGCTGGATCATCTATGATGATGTCACCATATCTTGCCGTCGCGGCGAGGGTGCACACAGAACTAAGGACGCGATACGAATGTATAAATGATAAGATTAGTGCTCGAGAGTCAGTATCAAGAATATCAAAATCTTTTTCATGAGCCGCAAGAAAGTTATCGTCTCTGTAGTCAATAAAAACCTTTGTCGGTCCAGGGCCTGGATAGGCCGGATCGTGCGTAGTTGATGTGTCTACGCTCAGCTTCATGATATAAATTTCGCTCGATAATGTAGAAAATAAACCTCTGCAGCGATCTGCCATTTGTTGGTGTGCATCGCGTCGAGTGAGATACGCGCTCCATGTGCTAGATCCGGCCAGAGCTAAGAAACCGAAGATTGCACCAATTAGTGTCTGCCATTCTTTTAGCCGCGCTAAGCCGCGCGGAGGAGGTTGAGCTGGTCCCGAGATGACCCCCCTAATCGCAAGATGAGTAGGAGTTTTGAAGCGGCCCAGCCAACAACTAAACACTATTGAGAATTCCCCAGTGCCTGTTGTGAGATTAAGAGCTCGGCTCGCTAGGTTGTCGAGATGCCGGGGGCGGAAGTCTAATACTCTCGACCACCGCCCGGAGCCCAGCATCATCCGCCCCGCTCCAATACCGCCCCAGCGTCATCCCTTTCCGGCCTTCCGTATGCCCGACCACCAGCGACACCATGTGGGGCTGCTGACCGGCGTTGATGGCCGCACTGACGAACCAGCGGCGGGCCGAATGTAGGTTGACGGTCGAGCGTCGGCCGTGGCCGGCCTCGATCTTCAGCGTCCGCCTATACCGTGTGAAGGCCTTGCCGATGGCGTCGGTCCTCTCCGCGCGGTCTGATGTGAGGTCGTCAAACAGGTAGGCATCCGCTTTCTTCCCCGCCGTTCGCCGCGCCACAATCTCGGCAAGGTCCGGGTGGACCGGGACGCGGCGCCGGGCTGCATCGGTCTTGCCCTTCTGCACCACGAATAGGCCTTCCCGGCAGTCGGCAGCCCGTAGGCGCCCGATCTCCTCGCGCCGCATCCCGGACAGGAAGGCGACCCGGAGGAAGTCGGACATGATGGGGGAGGGCGGCTCGGCTAGCAGCTGGGCTACCTCGGCGTCCGTGAAGGCCCGTTCAGGCTCTTTCCCGTGCCCTTCACGGGCCTTCTTAGACGACGCCTGATCCGCCCACGGCAGCCGCTGGTCATCCGGCAAGATCCCGCGACGCCGGAGCCAGGTCCAGTAGCTCGACAGGGCCGAAATGATCTTGGCAAGGGTCTTGGAGGAGCGCCCGGAGGGGATCAGCCACTCCGACACGAAACGGCCGGCAACGGCGCGGGTGACGGCTTCCAGCCTCGCTCCCGGCCCCTCGTTAGCGAGCCACGTCCCCAGCTCCTCTACCGCCCGGCGGTGGTCCCGCTTCGTCCGCTCCTCGTATGACCCGTGCTGCCCGCCCTCCGTCAGCCACCTCTCCACGTAGGCGGTGACCGGTGTGGCGGTCCCCAGAACGATCCCGTGTAGCATGGTCCCGGCGCCGGGCTGCAGCTCGTCCAGCTTGATCGCTTCTGCCTCAACGTTGCCCTTGTGGATCTCGGCAAGGTCCGGGTCGGTCTCATGTAGCTCCGCTAGAATGGCCCGAAGGTGCTGCGCGCGGGCCAGGTGAGGCTCCTCCGCCCCGCCGGGTCTTGCAGCGTCGATAGCCGCCCGTAGCTCCGCGACCACCTGCCAGCGCCGTTTCCGGGCGGTCTCCAGCGACCGTGTCTTCAGCGAGCGTCGGAGCCGCTTCCGCCCGATCGCTGGCCGCATGGACGGCGGGACCTCCACCACGGCGTAGTAGCCCTGCCGGCGCTGCTCCAGATAACGGGTGTCTGCCACGGCCGCCTACCCCTCACGATACCCCTCACATCCTACCCCTCACAGGCGGTGGTTGGAAGCGGTTTTCCGCGCTGTTGCTGGGGCTGGGGATCGCTAGGCGGACCGTCCCACTCTGTCCGCCATATATCGGGGCAGGCGGCAGTCCGGAGCGCGGAACTCTCGGGATCGTCAAGGTTGTCCTTCATCCCGTCTTCGGGCGATGCCCGTTGTCTTGCGCCTGGACGGGATCGTCCCTTCGGTCCGGCATGCCCACGGACGGCGTGCTCGCCGAGGGGCCCGGCGCTCCATCGCGCCCGGACGGCTGAACGGCCGTAGGCTCCCGGCCCTGACAGGTGCCGGGGCCCGAATTGATGGCTGGAGGATCCAGTGCGGCAACGAACGGTCGCACTCGTCCCCGGGGCACGACCGACTAGGTTCCATGTACCGATCCGACCAGATCGCCGGCGGCAAAGGATCAGCCTTAGACGCCATCATTCGGTGCGCTGGCTGTCGCCGGACGCGCGGCGGTCCCGCTGTTTGGCATGACGCTTGCTTGCCTAAAATCGACGATCTCGAGGGTGGAGGAGGCAATGCCGGTCGACGGCGGCATCAGGGCGATCGGCCGGGGGCTCCGGGTGCTGCAGGTGGTCAACCACCAGCGGTCGGTCAGCATGATGGAGATCGCCCGCCAGTGCGAGCTGCCGTATCCGACCGCGTGCCGCATCGTGGAAACGCTGATCGAGGAGCGCATGATCGAGCGGGAGGCGAGCCGCAAGCACTACCGGCCGACCGCGCTGGTGAAGACGCTGAGCGTCGGCTACCAGGCGGACGACGCCCTGGCGGAGGCGGCGCGCCGGCACATCTGCGGCCTGACCCGGGAGCTGCGCTGGCCGATCAGCGTGTGCACGCGGGTCGGCATGAGCATGATGATCCGCGAGTCCACCCACGTGATCGCGCCGTTCACGCTCAACCTGTACCACCCCGGCTACACCATGCCGCTGCTGGAATCGTCGAGCGGCAAGGTGCACCTGGCCTTCAGCGACGAGGACGAGCGGGAGGCGGTGATCGAGCACGTGCGCCGCACGGGCCAAACATCCGGCGACCGGATGGCGCTGCGGCTGCGCTCGCTGCTGGGCGAGATCCGCAGCAACGGCTACGGCATCCACGACCGCATCCGCCACACCGCCAACCCCGGCAAGACCTCGGCGATCTCGGTGCCGATCCTGCGCGACGGGCCGTGCGAGGCGACCGTGACGCTCGCCTTCTTCGCGTCGTCGATGACGCTGAACCGGGCGGTCGAGAGCTTCATGCCGCGGCTCAGGACCCTGGCCGGGGCGATCGCGCGCGAGCTGCCGCCGCAGCCGGCCGCCGGCTGAGGCCGGGTGGATGCCGGATGGGTGCCGGGTGGATGCCGGGGGGCGCCGGCCTCAGCCGACCACGAGGCGCATGACCACCTCGGCGGCGCCGGCCCGGATCGCCTGCGCGGCCTGGTACTCCGCGGACTCGACGTAGCCGCGCGCCGCCGCGGCATCGGCGAACCGCGTCACCACCACGCGCTCCCCGACGGTGCCCTCGCCCTCGAGGAACGCTTGCACCTCGCCCCGCAGCACGGACTCGCCGCCGTGCCTGGCGCTGAGGTCGCCGAGCTTGGCGCCGTAGGCCCTGAACCGCTCGGCGTCGAGGATGCGGACGGTTGCGACGATGAAGGCGGCCATGGCGATCCCTCCGGGAATGGTCGCGGCCGACCATGCGCCGGCGGCCGCCGGCGGTCAGGCCCGTACGGGGTGGCTGCTCGCCAGGCGGTCAGGGCGCGCCTTGCGGCTTGAGCGCTCGGCCCAGGCGGCGGCATGTGGCCCACGGGTGGCGCAACGGTGGGGATCATGGTCGACACGCTCGGCTGGAGGGCGAAGTTCGCGGTCCTGGCGCCGTCGACCAACACCAGCGTGCAGCCGGAATACGACGACATGCGCCCGCGCGGCGTGACCAACCATTACTGCCGCATCCCGATCCCCGACACCAAGGTCCACGACGACGCCAGCTTCATGGCGATGCTGCGCAACATCCGCGACGCCACCGCCGCCACCGTCGACGTCGCCCTGTCGATGTCGCCGGACTGCGTGGTCATGGGGATGTCGGCGGAAACGTTCTGGGACGGCAGCGGCGGCGCCGAGCGGCTGCAGCGGAGCCTGGAGGAGCGCGCGGGCGGCAAGCCCGTGATCATGGGATCGACCGCGGTGGACAAGGCGCTGCGGGCCTACGGCGGCATCCGCAGGCTGGGCATCGTCACGCCCTACATGCCGGTGGCGGACGAGCAGGTGCGCCGCTTCTTCACCGACCTCGGCTACGACGTGGTGCGGATCAAGGGCCTCAGGAGCCCGTCGCCGATGCTGATCGCGCACGAAACGCCGGCCACGCTGCGGCGGGCGGCGCGGGAGGTCGGCGAGGGCGCCGACGCCGTCCTGCAGTGCGGCACCAACCTGGCGTTCGCCGCGATCGCGGCGCAGGCGGAGGACTGGCTCGAGATGCCGGTGATCGCCATCAACACCGCGACCTACTGGCATGCGCTGCGCACCATGGGCATCGGCGACACCGTGGACGGGTTCGGGCGGCTCCTGCTCGAGCATTAGGGGAGATCCGGCGATGGAGTACGACTACATCCCGATGCCGCAGCGCAACCCGTTGCGCTGGCCGAACGGGGCGCGGGTCGCCGTCATCCTGACCTTCAACCTGGAAACCTGGGACCTCACCAAGCCGACCGACAAGCCGTACTACGCCGGAGGTCCCGCGATCCTGCCGGACGTGCTGCCCGGCGACACGCCCGACTTCCCGAACTACACCTGGCGCGAGTACGGCCAGCGGGTCGGGATCTGGCGGCTCTACGAGCTGTTCGACGAGATGGGCGCGCGGGCCTCCTGCACGACCAACGCCGTCACCTTCGAGCGGCGCGCCGCCATGGTCGATGCGTGCCTGGAGCGCGGCTGGGAGCTGCTGCCGCACAACTGGGAGCAGGGCGAGCTGCTGACCAGCTTCGCCAAGGATCCCGACCGCGAGCGGGACATCATCCAGCGCTCCCTGCAGCGGTTCCACGAGTACACCGGCCGTCCGGCGAAGGGCTGGCTGTCGTCGAGCCTGCGCGGCACGATGCAGACGGCCGACATCCTGGCCGAGAACGGCTGCACCTTCTACTGCGACATCATGAACGACGACCAGCCGTTCCTGCTGCGCACCCCGCACGGGCCCATCGTTGCCACGCCGTACTCGAACGAGATCAACGATTTCACCTTCATCACCCGCAAGAACTTCACGACCGACCAGTTCCGCGACGCGCTGATCGAGGAGTTCGACGTGCTGTACGCGGAGGGCGGGAGGACCGGCCGCATCATGAACGTCGGGCTGCATCCGCACGTGTCGGGCCGGGCGCACCGGGTCCGCGCCGTCCGCGAGTTCATCGCGCACGTGCGGTCGCACGCCGACGTCTGGTGGGCGACCCGGGAGGAGATGGCGGCGTGGTACCTCGAGCACCACGCCGAGCACATCCCCGGCCAGCTCGAGCCGCGCGGCTGACGCGGCGCCCGGGATCGCGGCTCCTGGGACCGCGGCGATGACGGCGATGCTGTCGGAGCCCGGCTACTACGACGACCGGCCGCCCGGCGGCAGCCGGCCGCGGATCACCTGGCCAGGCGGGGCGCGCATCGCCTTCTGGGTGGCGCCCAACCTCGAGTTCTACGAGCTCGATCCGCCGCGCAACCCGAGCCGCACCCTGTGGTCGCGGCCGGTGCCGGACATCCTGGGCTACGGCAAGCGGGACTACGGCAACCGCGTCGGCTTCCACCGGCTGGCCGCGGTGATGCGGGAGCGGGGCTTCCCCGGCAGCGTCTCGCTCAGCCTGGCGCTGTGCGACCACTATCCGGAGATCGTGGAGCGGTGCTGCGCCATGGACTGGGAGCTGTTCAGCCACGGCATCTACAACACCCGCTACCTGTACAACATGACCGACGACCAGGTCCGCGAGGTGATCCGCGACTGCCAGGACTCGCTCCGGCGCCACACCGGCCGCACCCTGCAGGGCTGGCTGTCGCCGGCGCTGAGCGCCACGCCGACCACGCAGCACCTGCTGGCGGAGGCCGGCCTCCGTTACACGCTCGACTTCTACCACGACGACCAGCCGACGCCGATCCGGGTGCGCAGCGGCCGGCTGGTCAACGTGCCGTATTCCCTCACGGTGAACGACCATCCGCTGTTCCTGATGCAGAACGTGAGCCCGGACGAGTACGAGTCCATCCTGCGGGCGCAGTTCGACCGGCTCCACGAGGAGGGGGCGGAGAACGGCACCGTGATGTGCGTGCCGGTGCATCCCTACATCATCGCCCAGCCGCACCGGCTGGCGGCGTTCGCCCGGCTGCTCGACTACGTGAACACCCGGGATGGCGTGTGGCGGCCGACGGCGGCCGAGATCGCGGCGCATTACTACGCGCACCACTACGACGACGCGGTCGCCGCCGCCGCCGGGACGCCGTCGTGAGCGGCGCGCCGCCGGTCCTGCCGGACGGCTACCTCCGGTATCCGCACCGCGGCCCCGGCCCCGGCCTCGATCATGACTGGTTCGACCGTCGCTTCATGACGGAGGCGGAGGCGGTGCGCTGGCCCGGCGGCGCCACGCTAGCGCTCTGGATCACGATCGACCTCGAGCACTTCCCGATGGACATGCCGGGCCGACCGTTCGTGCCCACCGGCGGCATGCTGCGCCCCTACCCGAGCTACTGGGACTACACCCAGCGCGACTACGGCAACCGCGTCGGCATCCACCGCATCGTCCGCGCCCTGGATCGGTTCGGCCTTGCGGCCAGCGTCGCCGCCAACGCCGAGGCGCTGCGCCGGTATCCCGCCCTGGCCGAGCTGTTCGACGCGCGGCGGTGGGAGATCGTCGCCAGCGGCGTCGACATGGGGTGCCTGCACCACGGGGACTTGGCCGCGGAGGACGAGGCGGTCCTGATCGAGCGGTCGGTCACCACCCTGCGCGCCCTGACCGGGCAGGCGGTCACGGGGTGGCATTCGCCCGCGAACTCCTGCTCGATGCATACCCACGGCCTGCTGCCCGGGTTCGGCATCCGCTACGTCACCGACTGGATCAACGACGAGCTGCCGTTCCCGATGCGCACGCGGGGCGGCCCGCTGCTGTGCCTGCCGCGCAACATGGAGCTGTCGGACAAGACGCTGCTGGTCGAGCGCGCGGGCACGCGCGCCGACTACGCGGCGCAGGTGCTGGCCGCGGCCCGCTTCCTGCTGGACGAGGCGGGCAGGGAAGGGGCGCGCATCCTGTCGCTGTCGCTGTCGCCCTGGGTGACGGGCCAGCCCTGGTGCATCGCCACGCTGGAGGCGGTCCTGGCCGACATCGTGCGGCTGCCCGGCATCTGGTGCGCCACCGGCGGCGAGATCCTCCACGCCTGGGAGCGTGGCCAGGCCGATGCCGCGTCGTCCGGCTGATGGTCCTGGGTATATCCCCGGGCATGTTCTCGGGCGCCCGCGGTCCGGACCGGCCGGCGCTGGTGCCGGTCGTGCTGGCGGTCGCCTTCTTCATCGAGCAGCTCGACGCCACGATCGTGGTCACCGCGCTGCCGGCGATGGCGCACGGCCTGCACACCACGGCGCTCCGGCTCAACCTCGCCGTCACCGGCTACGTGCTGAGCCTGGCGCTGTTCATCCCGATCAGCGGCTGGACCGCCGACCGGCTGGGGGCCCGCCGCGTGTTCGTCGCGGCCGTGCTCGGCTTCACGGCGGCGTCGGCCGCCTGCGCCGCCGCCGCCAGCCCGGCGATGCTGGTGTCGTGCCGGATCCTGCAGGGGATCGGCGGCGCGATGATGACGCCGGTCGGCCGCCTGATCCTGCTGCGCAGCCATCCGCCGGAGCGGCTGGCGTCGGCCATGAGCCGGATGACCGCCCCGGTCCTGATCGGGCCGGCGCTGGGTCCGCTGCTGGGCGGGCTGCTGGCGAGCTATGCCGGCTGGCGCTGGATCTTCCTCGTCAACGTGCCGATCGGCCTCGCCGGCGCCCTGTGCGCGTGGCGCATCCTGCCGGAGATCCCGCCGCGGTTGGGCGGGCGCTTCGACGGGCGCGGCTTCGTGCTGGCCGCGTCCGGCCTGGCGCTGCTGCAGGTGCTGTTGGAGGCGCTGGGCCGGCCGCGGGCGGGCGGCCCAGCGC
>CAXUBN010000036.1:0-3511 GCA_964249255.1 uncultured Acetobacteraceae bacterium
CATCCAGCGTCATGGTGATGCGCGGGCCCGCCGGCGCGGCGGCGAGAGGGGTGCCGCGGATGGCGAAGCGGCGGCCGACCCGCTGCTCGGGGAAGCTTTCGTAGGTGCGGGCGAGCCAGCCCTCGGTCTCGGTGTGGGCGCGGTCGAGCGGCGCCGCGATGCCGGTGGCGGCCTCGGCCAGCGCCAGCGCGTCGGCCAGCACCGCCTCGCCCACGCCCAGGTCCTTGACGCCCTCGACGCGCCACGTCGTCTGGTCGTCGTCCGCCTCGAAGATGCCGACCGTGCTGCAAACGCTGGCCAGCGCGCGCTCGTACGCCTCCACCGCATCGTCCGGAACGGTGACGTGGATCGTCTCCAGCGCCGTGGCATGCCGACGCGCAACGACGTTCACGAGGCGGGCTCGCCGGCCACCGGCTCGACGTAGCTGTCCAGCACCCGCTTCGGGCCCGCCTTCTCGAACGCGACGTCCAGCCGGTTGTCGTCGGCGCCGGTGACGACCCCGTAGCCGAACTTCTGGTGGAACACCCGGGCGCCGACCGCGATCGCGGCGCCCCGCGCCGGCCGTGCCGGCTGCTCCCACGCCTCGACCGTGCGCGGCCGCCGCGCGGTGAGCGGGAACTGCCCGCTGAACACGGACGGCGCGTGGCGCATCTGCTCGCGCGCCAGGGACGCCGAGCCCATCTGCTCGACGTGCTCGGCCGGCAGCTCGTCCACGAAGCGGGACGGGATCGAGCTCTGCCAGTTGGCATAGATGCGGCGGTTGGCGGCATGGCTGATCAGCGCCCGCTTGCGCGCCCGCGTGATGCCCACGTAGGCCAGGCGCCGCTCCTCCTCGAGCCCCTTGTTGCCGCCCTCGTCCAGCGTGCGCTGGCTCGGGAACAGCCCTTCCTCCCACCCGGGCAGGAACACGCTGTCGAACTCCAGCCCCTTGGCGCCGTGCAGCGTCATCAGGTTGACGCGGTCGGCGCCGGCGTTCTCGTCGTTCTCCATCACCAGCGAGACGTGCTCCAGGAAGCCCCCCAGAGTGTCGAAGTCGGCCAGCGCCCGGATCAGCTCCTTGAGGTTGTCCAGCCGGCCGGGCGCGTCCGGCGACTTGTCCTTCTGCCACATGGCGACGTAGCCGGTCTCCTCCAGCAGCGCCTCCACCACGCTCAGGTGGGCGCCGCCGGCCAGCCGCTCGTCCCCATCCCCGCCGCGGCCCTCCGCCAGCGCGGCGCGGCCGCGGCCGAGGGCGGCCATCAGCTGCCCCAGCTGCTCGCGCACGCGGCCCTTCAGGGTGCCATTCTCGATCAACCGCAGCACTGCGGCCGTCATCGGGATGCGCTCGGCGCGCGCCAGCTGGTGCAGCGCCTGCAGCGCCACCTCGCCGACCCCCCGCCGCGGCACGTTGACGATGCGCTCGAACGCCAGGTCGTCGGACGGCTGGCTCATCGCCCGCATGTAGGCGATAGCGTCGCGGATCTCGGCGCGCTCGTAGAAGCGCATGCCGCCGATCACCCGGTACGGCAGGCCCAGCGTGATCATCCGCTCCTCGAAGGCGCGGGTCTGGAACCCGGCCCGCACCAGGATCGCCATCTCGCTCAACGGGTGGGAGTCGCGATGCAGCGCCTCGATGCGCTCGCCGACCAGCCGCGCCTCCTCGTCGGAATCCCAGACCGAGGCCACCAGCAGCTTCTCGCCGGCGGCGTCGTTGCGGCCCGGCCGCAGCGTCTTGCCGAGCCGGCCCTCGTTGTGCGCGATCAGCCCGGACGCGGCCGCCAGGATCGGCGCGGTGGAGCGATAGTTGCTCTCCAGCTTGACCAGCGTGGCGCCGGGGAAGTCCCGCTCGAAGCGCAGGATGTTCTCCACCTCCGCACCTCGCCACGAGTAGATCGACTGGTCGTCATCTCCGACGCAGCAGATGTTCGCGGCTCCCCCCTCGCGCTGCGCCAGCAGCCGCAGCCACAGGTACTGCACCGTGTTGGTGTCCTGGTACTCGTCCACCAGGATGAAGCGGAATATCCGGTGATACTGCGCCAGCACGTCCGGACGCGTGCGCAGGATGTCCACCACGTGCAGCATCAGGTCGCCGAAGTCGGCCGCGTTCAGCTGCCGCAGCCGCTCCTGGTAGTCGCCGTAGATCTGCCGCGCCTTGCCGCCGGCATAGTCGGTGTCCTCGGACGCGGTGATGCTGCCCGGCCCGAGCCCGCGATCCTTCCAGCGCTGGATCGCACCCATCAGCCCCGGCGCCGGCCAGCGCTTCACGTCGATCCGGTGCAGCTCCATCACCTGCTTCAGCAGGCGCAGCTGGTCGTCGGTGTCGAGGATCGTGAAGCCCGACGTCAGCCCGACGTACTCCGCGTGGCGGCGCAGCATGCGCGCGCACAGCGCGTGGAAGGTGCCGAGCCACAGCCCCTCCACCGGCCGGCCCAGGATGGCGGCGATGCGCTCGCGCATCTCCCGCGACGCCTTGTTGGTGAAGGTCACCGCCAGCACCTGGCCGGGCGAGGCGCGCTCGCTCAGCAGGATGTGCGCGAACCGCGTGGTCAGCACCCGGGTCTTGCCGGTGCCGGCCCCGGCCAGCACCAGCAGCGGACCGTCCAGCGTCTCGACGGCGGCGCGCTGCTCGGGGTTCAGGCGATCGAGGTAATCGGTCATGCCCGGCCGGTTCTAGGGCCGGGCGCGCCCCGTCTCAATGGACGAAGCGCCGCTCGCCATCGTCCGGCGAGCGCGTTAACAATACGTCAATGAGCGACGCCGATCAGCAGCAGGTCGGGACCAACCGGCCCGTCTTCAGCAGCACCGGCCCGCATGGCCATCGCGCCCGCATGCGCGAACGGCTGCTGTCGCGCGGGCCGGAGGCGCTGGCCGACTACGAGGTGCTGGAGATGCTGCTGTTCCTCGGCATCCCGCGCCGCGACACCAAGCCGCTGGCCAAGGAGCTGATCAACCGGTTCGGCAGCCTGTCGGCGGTGCTGACCGCGACGCCGGAGGCGCTGGCGCGGCAGGACGGGCTCGGCGCCGACGCCGTCGCGGTGCTGCGGATGCCGGAAGCGGCGGCGCAGCGCCTGGCGGGCGCCGAGGCACGGTCGCGGCCGGTGCTGAACAACTGGGACCGGCTGCTGGAATATTTCGACACAGCACTCGCCGGGGCGGCGCCTGGACAGCTGCGCGCGCTGCTGCTCGACAATCGCAACCGGCTGCTCGCCGACGAGCCGATGACCGGCGAGCCGGACGAGCTGCCCTCCATGCTGGCCGGCCGCGCCCTGGCGCTGCACGCGACCGCGCTGATCCTGGTGCGGGTGGTGCCGGCAGGGCCGATCGACAAGGCGCTGCCGAAGCGCGAGGCGGCGCTGTGCGGCGCGATCGGCAAGGCGCTGGGGACGCTGTCGATCACGCTGCACGACCACATGCTGGTGGGCGGCGGCAGCTGGGTCAGCCTGCGGCAGAAGGGGCTGTTGTAGGGGAAGGGGGGGGGGGGGGGGGGGGCGCGCGGCCCGCGGCCCCCGAGGGGGAACCAGACCAGCGCCCC
>CAXUBN010000036.1:3521-12525 GCA_964249255.1 uncultured Acetobacteraceae bacterium
GTTGTAGGGGAAGGCCGGGGCTCTGCCCTGGACCCGCCAAGGGCTACGACCTTTGGAACCCGATCGTCGCGACCGTCATCTGCCCAGGCCCGGCATCGCGATAGCGCTGGCAACCGCCCGGGACTTGTTACAGGGTCGGATCGGCCCGAACATGGGCACATCGAGGGGACAGCCATGTCGGATGGATTTTCCGATGCCGGCATCGGCGGGCTCGCCCGCCCGATCGGGATCGCGCCGACCCGTGCGCTGCCCCGCACCGATCCCGATGGCAGTGAGCCGGACGCGGCCCTGCTGGCGCGCTACCTCAGGCTGGTGATGCCGGCGGCGGTCGAGACCGACACGCTGGCCGCGACCGCGCTGACCCGCTTCGGCTCATTCGCCGGCCTGCTGGCCGCCCCGGTGCGCGAGCTGCGCGGGGTGTCGGGCTTCGGCACCCACAGCCTGTCGGCGATCAAGCTGCTGCACGAGGCGGCGCTGCGACTGGCCCGCTCGCGCATGGATGGCCGCCCGGTGCTGGCGGACCGCGCCGGTCTGCTCGACTACCTGACCGCGGTGCTGGCGCGGGAGCGGATCGAGCAGTTCCGCATCCTGTTCCTGGACGGGGACGACCGGCTCCTGGCCGACGAGGCGCAGGCGCGGGGCACCGTCAACCACACCCCGGTCTATCCGCGCGAGGTGGTGCGCCGCGCGCTCGAGCTGTCGGCCCGCGCGATCGTGCTGGTGCACAATCATCCCAGCGGCGATCCGACCCCGTCGCGAGAGGACCTGGCGATGACCAGGCAGGTGGTGGAGGCCTGCACCGTGATGCGGGTCGCCGTGCGCGACCACCTGATCGTCGGCAACGGACGCTGGACCAGCTTCCGCGACGAGGGGCTGCTGGGCTGATCGAACCGCCCCACCGTAGCGGTTGCGTTACGGTTCGTTGAAATCCGGTCGCCGTCGCCGACCGGCCCTTCCGGCCCGATCACGGAAACGGCATCTTGGGCGGGCCGGTCATCCCGACCGTGCGGCGGATGCAGCGATTGCCAGGACGGCATGGGATGACATCACCCCCGAGACCGACGGCGCGCCCCCGTCCCTGAGATCGGGACGCACCGCGTCCTGACGATCCACCCAGGTCCAACCCGCTCACGACCGCCGCCGGCACGATGATCGTGCCGCGGCCCGGCCCATTCATCGCGCGACGAGTCATTCCATGCAGTTATCGAACCGCCTCCTCACGCTGCTCGCCAGCACCGCCATGACCTGCCTCGAGGCCGGTACGGCGTTCGCCCAGGTCGTTGCACCCGCCGCGGCACCCGCAGCACCCGCGTCCACCCCCGCGCCCGCGGCATCGCCCGCCGTGCCGGCCGGGTCCGCCGCCAACAACGAGACCGTCACCGTGACCGGGCGCAGCGTGCGCACCACGTCCCCGGGTGCCGGGCTGATGCGGGTCGAGACCGCGCCCAAGGCGGTCGAGACCATCACCCGCGACTTCATCGCCAAGCAGTCGCCGACCACGGACGCGCAATCGCTGCTGCGCTCGCTGCCCTCCACCAACGTCACCGACGTCGACCCGTACGGGCTGTTCTCGGGCACGTCCCGCGTGCGCGGCCTCGACACCACCGAGGTCGGCTACCTTCTGGACGGCGCGCCGCTGAACGACATCGGCGCCGGCCAGTTCTATTCCAACGAGGTGCTGGAGGCCGAGGATCTGCAGACGGTGTCGCTGCAGCCGGGCTCCACCAACCTGTACAGCCCGGTGGTCAGCGCCGCTGGCGGCCTGGTCGAGATCGCGATGATCGATCCGACCGTGGCCCCGGGCGGGCTGGTCGACGTGTCCACCGGCACCTTCAAGCTGAACCGCGAGTTCATTCGCCTCAACAGCGGAGTGATCGGCAACACCGGCATCCGCGCCATGTTCGCCTTCAGCAACACCCAGGCCAACAACTGGGAGGGTCCCGGCGGCGCCCACAAGAAGCACATCGACTTCAAGGCGGTGAAGGACTTCGCGGACGGCAGCCACACCTCGCTGACGGTGGCCTACAACGACGAGGTCACCAACACCTTCAACACCGCCGCCATGACCCAATCCAACTACCTGACGCAGATCGAGAAGGGCAACAGCGAGTCCTTCGCCGCCACCTACGCCGGCCCGAATGCGGCCGGCGCCAACTTCTACCAGCTGCACCAGAACCCGTTCGAGAACCTGATCGCCAGCGCCCCCTCGACGCTGGTGATCAACCGCCGCCTGCACGTCGACGACACGCCCTACTTCTGGCACGGCATCGGCAACGGTACGAGCGGCGCGCTGCTCACCGAGAACAGCCTGTTCTACGGCACCCAGAAGGTGAACCTCGACCTGAACAACGACGGCCTCACCAACACCAAGGCCACCGCGCTGGCCTTCACGCCGTCGAACCAGGAGCAGTTCCGGCCCGGCAACGTCGTCAAGGCAGTGCTCGACGCGGACCGCCACAACCAGCTTACCGGCGGCTGGTGGTACGAGTACTCCGACCTGAACCAGTACTCGCCGATCGGCATGGTCAACCAGCGCACCGGCATCCCCGAGAACGTGTGGGGCGTGCAGGACAACGATGTGCTGCCGAACGGGCAGCCGTACTATGCGCGCAACTTCGACACCATCAGCCAGGTCAACATGCTGTTCGTGGGCGACCACGCGCATTACCTGGACGACCGGCTGGTGGTCGACGCCGGCTTCAAGGAGGCCATGGTCTCGCGCGACCTCACCGACCACATCCCAGGCACCGCCTACCACCGCACGGTCAACGTCGCCCTGCCGCTGCCGCAACTCGGCATCAGCTACCAGATCGATCCGCGGTCGCAGGTCTTCGTGTCGGGCGCCACCAACTTCCGGATCCCCTCCAACGTGTCGCTGGCCGACCAGATCAGCAACACCACCGGCAAGGTCTCGCAGCTCGGCGGCGACGCCCGCTCGGAGTACTCGATCGCCGAGGAGGTCGGCTACCGCTACAATGGCCAGCTGCTGATCGGCAGCGTGTCCTTCTTCAACTACAACTTCACCAACCGGCAGATCACGCTGAACTTCTTCGTCAACGGTGCGCCCTACAGCTCCTCGGTCAACGCCGGCGGCCAGACCACGCGCGGCGTCGACCTGCAGCTCTCGACCCGGCCGATCCTGTTCCACCTGCGGCCGTACTTCGCGTTCGAGTACCTCGACGCCACCATCGACAACAACCTCGCCGCCAGCGGCACCATCGGCAAGACCACGGTCAACGACTTCCTGCCGACGGCCGGCAAGACCGCGATCGCCAGCCCGCACGTGCAGGCCAAGCTCGGCCTCGACTACGACGACGGCCGCTTCTTCCTGGGCGCCGACCTCGACTACGTGGGCCAGCAGTACTCGACCTTCACCAACGACCAGGGCATGCCCGACTTCATCACCAACAGCGTCTACTCGGGCTACCGCTTCCACCGGTTCGGCGCCCTCAAGGCGCCCCAGATCCAGCTCAACCTCCAGAACCTCACCGGCGCCGTCTACCGCACCGGCGTCTACAGCGTCACCAACAACGCCAATCCCACCAAGGGCGTGTTCGGCAGCACCATCGCCGGCAGCGCGCCCCTCTACCAGCTGCAGCCGGGCTTCTCGATCGCCGTCACGGTGTCCTCGTCCTTCTAGGGCGGGCGTCGCTCGACTAGGTTCGGCGCATGATCCGATACCTTGCCGTCACGATCACCATCGCGGCGCTCGCGGCGATGCCGTCGCGGGCGCACGCCTGGGGCCCGGAAGGGCACCAGGTGGTGGCGGCGATCGCGCGCTCCTATCTCACGGATGCCGTTCGCGCCAAGGTGGACGCGATCCTGTCCGCCGATCCCGACACGCTCACCGGGCGGGACATGATTGCCCGCGCCAACTGGGCCGACGCCTGGCGCGACGCGGCCGGCCACCGCGAGACCGCGCCCTGGCACTTCGTCGACATCGAGCTCGACCACCCCGATCTCGGCACGGCGTGTTTCGACTATCCGAACCCGCCCGGTCCGGCCAGCGCCGGCCCGGCGCAGGACTGCGTGGTCGACAAGGTGGACGCGTTCGTGGCCGAGCTGGGCGACCCGGCCACGACACCGGCGGAGCGCGTGCTGGCGCTGAAGTACCTGCTGCACTTCGTCGGCGACATGCACCAGCCGCTGCACGCCAGCGACAACCACGACAAGGGCGGCAACTGCGTCCACGTCACCCTGGACGGGGCGCCCCCCATCAACCTGCACCGCTACTGGGACACCAACGTGGTGGAGGAGCAGGACCCCGACCCGCTGCACCTCGCGGACCGGCTGCGCGCGCGCATCACCGCGCGGGACCGCCTCGACTGGGAGCGCGGCACCCCGCGCGACTGGGCGATGGAGGCGTTCGCCGTGGCACGACGGACCGCCTACACGATCGGCTCGTCCCCCGGCTGCGACTCCCCGGCACCGGCACCGACCGCCCTGTCACCCGCATACGACGCGGCGGCGCGATCGGCGGCCGCCCTGCAGCTGGAGCGGGGCGGCGTCCGCCTGGCCCTCGTGCTCAACCGCGCCCTGGCCCGGATCGAGCTGCCCGGCAGCCGCTGATCGGTCGACTATGGCGCGCGCCGCGCCAGCGGTCCCAGCGCCGCGTCGATGCCGAACGGGCCGGGCAGGGCGCCTCGGGGAAACAGCCGGGTCACGTGGCCCATCTTGCGACCGGGCCGCGCGTCCCGCTTGCCGTAATGGTGTGGCAGCAGACCCGGTGTGGCGGTGATCTCCGGCCACAGCGCCATGTCGTCCGGCCCCACCAGGTTGCGCATGGCCGCGTCCGAATGGCGCACCGCCGGCGGCAGCGGCAATCCCGCCACGGCGCGCACGTGCATCTCGAACTGGCTCGCCGGGCACGCGTCCAGGGTCCAATGCCCGGAGTTGTGCGGCCGCGGCGCGATCTCGTTGACCAGCAGCGCGCCGTCCGCCCTCACGAACATCTCGACACCGAGCAGCCCCACCAGCGACAGCGCCTCGGCGATGCGGACGGCCAGCGCCCCCGCCGCGGCCGCCACCGCCGGCGCTACCGGGGCCGGCGCCAGCGTCAGGTCGAGGATGTGGTCGCGGTGGCGGTTCTCGACCGCGTCGAAGGCCCGCACGGTGCCGTCGGCGCCGCGCGCCACCATCACGCTGAGCTCGCAGGCGAAGTCCACGAACCCTTCCGCCACCAGCGGGTGCGGCGCCAGCGCCGCGAACGCCTCATCCAGCGCATCCGTCGCACCCATCACGCGCTGGCCCTTGCCGTCGTAGCCGAGCCGGGTGGTCTTGAGCACGAACGGCAGGCCCAGCGCCGCGGCCGCGTCGTCGAGCGCCGCCCGGTCCTCCACCGCATGCCACGGCGCCAGCGGGACGCCCGCCCCCGACAGGAACCGCTTCTCGGCCAGCCGGTCCTGGCTGATGCGCAGGATCGCGCCGGACGGCCGCACCGGCCGCACGGCCTCCAGCAGCTCGAGCCCGTCGGCGCTGACGTTCTCGAACTCGAAGGTCACCACGTCCACCGCGGCGGCGAACCGCCGCAGCGCCGCCGGATCGTCGTAGCCGCCGATCGTGGCCGCGCCGGCGACCTGCGCCGCGGGGGAGTCCGCATCGTCGGTCAGCACATGGGTGCGGTAGCCGAGCCGGGCCGCCGCCATCGCCGACATCCGGCCGAGCTGGCCGCCACCGACGATGCCGATCACCGCACCGGGCGGGAGCGCCCCCAGGCTGCTCACGCCTCGGGAGCGCCCTCAACCGGAGCTTCCGGCACCGCCGCCGTTTGAAGCGCGCGCCAGGCTTCCAGACGGGCCCGGAGCGCCACGTCCGAAAGCGACAGGATCGACGCCGTCAGCAGCGCCGCGTTGACCGCGCCCGCCCGTCCGATCGCCAGCGTGGCGACCGGGACGCCGGCCGGCATCTGCACGATGGACAGCAGGCTGTCGAGGCCGCGCAGCGCCTGACCCTCGATCGGCACGCCCAGCACCGGAACCGTGGTCCAGGCCGCGCACATGCCGGGCAGGTGCGCGGCACCCCCGGCGCCGGCGATAATCACGCGGATCCCCCGCCCGGCGGCCCCGCCGGCATAGGCGGCCAGCCGGTCCGGGGTGCGGTGCGCGGACACGATCCGGCTCTCGTGGCCGATGCCCAGCGTCGCGAGCTGCGCCGCCGCATGGCGCAGCGTATCCCAGTCCGACTGGCTGCCCATGAGGAGGCCGACCACCGGCTCCGCCACTGCGACCGCATCGTCGAACACCGCGTCGTCGCCGGGAATGGTCTCGCTCATCGGGCGCTCCTCACGCGATGCTGTCGGGGATGAGCCGGCTTTCCAGCATGGCGATCTCGTCCTTCAGCAGCAGCTTGCGCTTCTTGAGGCGCTGGATCTGCAGCTGATCCATCGGCTGCGGCGCCAGCCGGCCGATGACGGTGTCGAGGTCACGATGCTCGCTGCGCAGCTCGTGCAGCCTGCGCAGCATGGTGTCCCGGTTGATCAGCATGGCAGACCGCATAGCATGCGGGCGGCGCCGTCTCCAGACGGATGCGGGCCCCCGCGACGGCGGCATTTTGGGCTGGCGCCGCCGCCGCCGGCGGGTCTAGCGTGACTGGGTCCGAACCAGCCCGAACGGGAGGCACCATGAGCCTGCAGTCACGGATCGAAAGCCTGAGGACCCGCCATGCCTCGCTGGATGGTCGCATCGTCGACGAGGACAATCGCCCGGCGCCCGACCAGGGCACCCTGAACCGGCTCAAGCTGGAGAAGCTCAGGGTCAAGGAGGAACTGGAACGGCTCCGGCAGCGTGACTGACGCGGATCCGTTACGCGGGCGGCAGGAACAGGCTCAGGCCGCCTCGTCGTCCGGCTGCGCCGCCGGTGGCGGCGGCACATGTTGGCCGTCGCGGACCAGACGGTCGTTCGCCGTTGCCACCATGGCGTTGAGGTCGGTCTGACTGCACAGCCCCAGGATCACCGGATCGCGCGGCTTGATGTTGGCGCTGTTCCAGTGCTGCCGGTCGCGCACCTTGGCGATGGTGTCCTTGGTGGTGCCGAGCAGCTTGATCACCTGCACCTCGCTCAGCTGCGGGTAGTTGCGCAGCACGAAGGCGATCGCGTCCGGACGGTCGTTTCGCTTGGCCACCGGCGTGTAGCGCGCCCCGCGCGATCGGCGGGTGACCGGGTTGGTCGCCGACAGGACGGTGAGGCGCCGCTCCGGATCGCCCTCGGCGCGCGCGATGTCGTCGGTGGTGACTTGGTTGTTGGCCACCGGATCGTAGCCGACGATGCCCTGCGCCACCTCGCCGTCGGCGATCGCCTGCACCTCGAGCGGATGCATGCCGCAGAACTCGGCGATCTGCGTGAAGGTCAGCGCGGTCTTCTCGATCAGCCACACGGCGGTGGCCTTCGGCATCAGCGGCAGGCTCATGGAACGATACCTCGCGGCGTCGCGGTCAATGGCGGACGCCGGTCATGAAGGGAGGATGCCGGACTGGCACGGCGATCGTCGATATGGGCTGCGGCGTGCGGCCGGGTCAAGTCTCGCGGGGAGGCCCACGACGAAGGGGGCCGGCGTGAACCAGCCCCCTTGGCAAGACGCATGTCGCTGACGCGCGGCGGTCAGGCGGCCTTGGTCTCAACCGTGGTGCCGGCGCCGTCGTTGGCGGGCCCGGCGATCGATGCGCCGCGGTTGATCGAGACGCGGCGCGGCTTCAGCGCCTCCGGCACGACCCGGCGTACCCCGATCTGCAGCAGCCCGTTGACGAGATCGGCCTGCTCGACCTGGATGTGGTCGGCCAGGGTGAAGCGGCGCTCGAACGCGCGGCCGGCGATGCCGCGATACAGCACCTCGCGCTTGTCGGTGTCGCCACCGCCGACGCGTCCGGTCACCACAAGGGTGTTATCCTGCACGGTCAGCTCGATGTCGTCCGGGCCGAAGCCCGCCACGGCCATCGTCAGCACGTAGCTGTCGTCGCCGGTCTTCTCGATGTTGTAGGGGGGATAGGCCGATCCGACGGCGGACTGTGCCGCTGTGTCGACCAGTCGCGCGAGCCGGTCGAAGCCGATCGCCGTACGGTACAAGGGTGCGAAGTCGTAGGTCACGGAAACCTCCACGGATGCAAGGTCATGATGGCTCCCCACGGGGGCGGAGCCGGTTCTGGTCGTTGCGGAGACCCCACTGGGCATCCCCGACGACATCAGAAATGGATGATGCCGCCCCTGGATCAAGGGCGGCATCATCGGAACCGTGCGAACCTGCAGCGGCGAAGGGTCAGCCCTTGCGGACGCCCAGCCCGGCGAACTTCTTGTTGAACTTCGCCACCTGTCCGCCGGTGTCCATCATGCGCTGCACGCCGGTCCAGGCCGGATGCGACTTGGGGTCGACGTCGAGCCGCAGCGTGTCGCCCTCCTTGCCGTAGCAGGAGCGGGTGGTGAACTGCGTGCCGTCGGTCATGACGACGTTGACGGTGTGGTAGGCGGGATGGATGCCGGGTTTCATGCGGAGGGTTCCCTGGATGGCGCCGATGCCGACCGGCGCGCGGTGGAGCGCTTGATAGAACAGCGCCGCGCGCCGATCAACGCGGCAGCTCAGCCCGACTTCTGCAGCGCGCGGTTGGTGTTGTGCTGGAAGGTGGCATCGGCCGCCTTGCGCTGCTCCGGGCTCAGGCTGTCGTAAAGCGCCTGGAACGGCGGCAACAGCATCTGCACGTTGCGCGCATTGGCCTCCTGCACCTCCGCGTAGGACTGCAGGTCCTGCACCGCGTTCATGCCGCCGTACTGGTTCTCGCGCTTGGCATACACCGCGTCGAGCTGCACCACGTTCTGGCGCATCACGGCGGCGAAGTTCTGCCACAGCGGCTCCTGCTGCGGCGTGATCCGCAGCGCCGCATGCAACCGGGTGATCCGCGTCTCGATCTTGGCCGCCTTCTCCTTGCCGACCTTGCTCTGGAAGGTGGCGCCGCCGGCCTCGGACGGGGCCGCGGCGGTCGGCGGCGTGGCCGGCGCCTGCATGGTCATCGCCGTGGGC
>CAXUBN010000037.1:0-12234 GCA_964249255.1 uncultured Acetobacteraceae bacterium
GGCCGATCACCTTGTTGATCACCTGCATGATGATCAGCGCCGGCAGGATGGTCAGTACCGACAGCACCATGGACGACATCATGATGTCGCGCAGCGACTTGCGCTCGCGCATCACCACGCGGGTCAGCCAGCGCACGTCGACCGGCGTCTCGGCCTCGCTCTCGGACCGCGCCCGGCGCACCAGCAGCACGTCCCCGGTCCACACCTGGCTCAGCCGCAGCTCGTCGACCGCGACCATGGGCTCGCTCTCGCCGGCCATCGGATCACGCAGCCAGACGATGCCGCGGGCCGGCTCGGCCGAGATGAACAGCCCGGCCGAGCCGTCCTTGAACATCAGGACGATCGGCGGCGTGTTGTACATTCGCAACAGGTAGCGCCACTTCAGGTTCATGCCACGCGCGACCATGCCCTGGTCGTTCATCCAGCGCACCAGCGTCGCCGGCGACGGCGACGGCTCGTTCGGCTCGGCCTGGAAGGTCTTCAGGTCGAGCTCGACACCATGATACTTGGCGGCGGCCATCGCGGCACGCAGCCGGATGGTGATCGGCTCGGGAGCCCTGGTACCGTATCCCGCAGCGGGGCGCTCCGGCGTCATCCCGAAGTCGCCGGCGTTGTCGTTGCGTTGATCCACAGGATTTCCTTCAACAGGACGCGTCGGGCCAAGGACCCTCCCGATGCGTGACGCGGAGCCGCCATGGGCGCGATGAGCCGCGGGAACCTAGCATGCAATGCCCCGGGGGCGATGAAATTTATCCTAATGGCCCGCACGAGCGGTAACGCGCCCTCACCACGGGATCGGCGGCAAGCAGTTCCGCGGCCTGAGGCAGGTCGCCCGCAGGCATGGCGAGCACCACCCGCCGGAACAGCCCGACCTCGCCGCGGGCGCGCTGCGTGAACAGTCCGGACAGCTCGAGCGCCAGGCCGGACCGGCCGGCGCAGCAGGGGCATCGCCGCGGATGCGGTCGCATGGCGGCGGGCGACACCAGCGCCGGAAGGCGCTTGACCGCGCACCAGCCGCCGCCCTCCGGCGTCCCGTCCCACGCGGCGATCCCGACCAGCAGAAGCACGGCGTGCGGATCGGGTGCCGGCAACGGCGCCGGCCGCTGCAGCCGCAGCGGGATCCTGGCATCGTTTCCCACGGTCCTCCCCTTCCGTCCACGCCACCGGCGCTGGACAGCCGCGTCCGCTTCGTGAAAACCGCATCGGCCCCCATATGGCAAGCCTGGCCGGCTCATGCGCGACCACCCGCGGCCGAGCCGCCAACCACAGGACCACGATGACCCGCCCCCACCTCCTCGACGCGCTTCGCGACCAGGTCCTGTTGTGCGACGGCGGCATGGGCTCGCGGGTGCAGGTGCTCGACCTCGAGGTGGAGCGCGACTACTGGGGCCAGGAGAACTGCACCGAGGTGCTGAACCTGTCCCGGCCGGACCTGGTGCGCGAGATCCACCGCGGCTACTTCGCGGCCGGCGCCGACATGGTCGAGACCAACAGCTTCGGCGGCTCGCCGATCACGCTGGCCGAGTTCGACCTGGGCGACCGCGCGCACGAGATCAACAGGGTGGCGGCGGAGCTGGCCCGCGAGGCGGCGGACGGGTTCTCCGACGGCCGGCACCGCTACGTGGTGGGTTCGGTCGGGCCCGGCACCAAACTGCCCTCGCTCGGCAACGTCGCCTATGATCCGCTTGAGGCGGCGCTGGCGGCGCAATGCCGCGGCCTCCTCGCCGGCGGCGTCGACGCCATCCTGATCGAGACCTGCCAGGACACGCTGCAGATCAAGGCCGCCGTCAACGGCGCCAAGCTGGCCCGAGCCGAGGCCGGTACCGACACGCCGATCTTCGTGCAGGTCACCGTCGAGACCACCGGCACCCTGCTGGTGGGGCCCGACATCGCGGCCGCCGCCACCGTGGTGCACGCGCTCGACGTGCCGCTGATCGGGCTGAACTGCGCCACCGGGCCGCAGGAGATGGCCGAGCACGTGCGCTGGCTCGCCGCCAACTGGCCGGGCCTGCTGTCGGTGCAGCCCAACGCCGGGCTGCCCGAACTGGTGGACGGCCGGACGCACTACCCGCTGGGACCGTCCGAGATGGCGAGCTGGGTCGAGCGCTTCATCGCCGAGGATGGCCTGAACCTGGTCGGCGGCTGCTGCGGCACGTCCACCCCCCACATCGAGGCGCTGGACGCCATGCTGCGCCGCCGCGCCGGCAATGCGGGGCGCCACCGTCCCGTCCCGGCCGAGCGCCGGGCGGTGTGGATACCGTCGGTCGCCAGCCTCTATGGGCAAACGCCGCTGCGCCAGGAAAACAGCTACTTCTCGATCGGCGAGCGCTGCAACGCCAACGGCTCCAGGAAGTGGCGGGAGCTGCAGGAGGCGGGCGACTGGGACGGCTGCGTCGCGGTCGGGCGCGAGCAGGCGCAGGAAGGGTCCAACGCGCTCGACCTGTGCACCGCCTTCGTCGGCCGGAACGAGACGGCCGAGATGGACGAGGTGGTCCGCCGCTTCACCGGTTCGGTGAACGCGCCGCTGGTGATCGACAGCACCGAGACCCCGGTGATCGAGGCGGCACTCAAGCTGCACGGCGGCAAGCCGATCATCAACTCGATCAACTTCGAGGACGGCGAGGGCCATGCCGCCGACCGGCTGGTGCTGGCGAAGCGGTTCGGCGCCGCGGTGATCGCGCTCACCATCGACGAGGTCGGCATGGCCAAGACGCCGGCCGACAAGCTGCGCGTCGCCGAGCGGCTGGTGGCCTTTGCCTGCGACCGGCACGGGCTGCCGCAGTCCGACCTGCTGATCGACCCTCTGACCTTCACGGTCGCCACCGGCAACGAGGACGACCGCAAGCTGGGCGAATGGACGCTGGAGGGCATCCGGCTGATCCGCGAGCGCTTCCCCGACATCCAGATCATCCTGGGGCTGTCCAACATCTCGTTCGGGCTCAACCCGGCGGCGCGCGCGGTGCTGAACTCGGTGTTCCTGGACCATGCGGTGCGGGCCGGCATGTCGGGCGCGATCGTGCACGTGAGCAAGATTCGGCCGCTCCACCTCCTGGCACCCGAGGAACGCGAGGTGGCCGAGGACCTGATCTTCGACCGCAGGCGCGACGGCTACGACCCGCTGAAGCGCCTGCTGGAGCTGTTCGCCGACCGCAAGGCGGCGGATGCCGTGAAGAGGACGCGTGCCGACACCGTCGAGGGCCGGCTGCGCGAGCGCATCGTCGACGGCGACCGCAAGGGGCTCGAGGTCGAGCTCGATCAGGCGATGGAGCGGATGGCGCCGCTCGACATCATCAACACGGTGCTGCTGGACGGCATGAAGACCGTGGGCGAGCTGTTCGGCTCGGGCAAGATGCAGCTCCCGTTCGTGCTGCAGTCGGCGGAGACCATGAAGGCCGCGGTGGCGCACCTGGAGCCGCACATGGAGCGCACGGAAGGCCAGGCCCGCGGCACCATCGTGCTGGCCACCGTCAAGGGCGACGTGCACGACATCGGCAAGAACCTGGTCGACATCATCCTGACCAACAACGGCTACCGGGTCTGCAACCTGGGCATCAAGGTGCCGCTGGCCGACATGCTGGCCGCCGTGCGCGAGCAGAAGGCGGACGCCATCGGCATGTCCGGCCTGCTGGTGAAGTCCACGGTGGTGATGCGCGAGAACCTGGAGGAGATGGCGCGCCAGGGGCTGCAGGTGCCGGTGCTGCTGGGCGGCGCGGCGCTGACCCGCAACTACGTCGAGGAGGAATGCGTCGCGGCCTATGGTGGCGGCCGGGTCGCCTATGCGCGCGACGCCTTCGACGGGTTGTCGCTGATGAACAAGGTCAGCAGCGGCGAGCTCGATTCCTACCTCGGCGCGATCCAGTCCCGGCGCGGCGACAAGGCGCGCACGACGAAGCGGGCGCCGGAGCAGGCCGAGACACGCGGGTTCGGGACCGTCGACTTGGCGGCCGCCCAGGCGCGACGGCGGCGGCTGAACGAGACGGTTCCGGTCGCGGAGCCGCCGTTCTGGGGTGCCCGGATGATCGAGGCGACGCCGAGCGCGGTGATCCCGTTCCTGAACGAGCGCAGCCTGTACCAGTTCCAGTGGGGATTCCGGAAGCAGGGCCGCTCGCTCGACGAGTTCCTCCTCTGGGCCCGGGCGGAGCTGCGCCCGGTAATGCGGCGCATGCTGGCGCTGTGCGCGGACGAGAACATCCTGCGGCCGCAGGCGATCACCGGCTACTGGAAGGCGGCCGGACGTGGCAACGAGCTGATCCTGTTCGAGCCGGACGGCCAGACCGAGGTGGCCCGCTTCGCGCTGCCGCGCCAGCCCCGCGCCGACGGGGCCTGCATCGCCGACTTCGTGCGCGACGTCGAGGACGAGGGCCGCGACGTCGTGGGGCTGCAGGTGGTGACGGTGGGGCAGAAGGCCTCCGACGTGGCACGCACCTGGTTCGAGGCCAACCGCTACCAGGACTACCTGTACCTGCACGGCCTGTCGGTGGAGATGGCCGAGGCGATGGCCGAGTACGCGCACAAGCGCATGCGTGCCGAGCTGGGCCATGCCGGCGAGGACGATCGCGACATGGACCGGCTGCTGAGCCAGGGCTACCGCGGCTCGCGCTACTCGTTCGGCTATCCCGCCTGTCCCCGGCTGGAAGACCAGGAGCCGCTGTTGCGCCTGCTGGGCGCGGAGCGGGTCGGCGTCAGCCTGTCGGAGGGCTGGCAGCTGCACCCGGAGCAATCGACCAGCGCACTGGTCATTTTTAATCCGGAGGCCAAATACTTCGCGGTTTAGGCTGTCTGGTCCAAAAAACGAGTGTCTCCGATGGTTGCGTGACGGATCGTAAAGTATAGATCACAACTTCGTCAGTTTTTCGTTGCCGATCGTCGGCATCGCCGCCTATGCCTGATGCCGAGGCCCATGACATCGCGGGCCACCACCCGGCGCAGGATGCGACGATGGCTGACCTGAACAACACCACCGCCGAGTTCACCTACAGCTACACGGACAGCTTCACCGGCACGCTGGCCTACGACCTGGTGATTGCCGCCTTCGGCACGTCGAGCACGGTCGTCACGCTGGGGATCACCAAGGCTGCGATGGGCGCGGTGACCGCCGATGCCGGCTACTACTCACACGTCACCGATAACCAGACCGGCTCCCAGACCTACGCGACGACGTTCGACGTCGGGTTCTCGACCTCCGCCTCCGCGACGGGTTCGACCTACACCAACTCCTCCGGCACCCTCACGAGCGGCACTGCCGGTCCGGCCGAGGCAATGGAGGGATATGGCGCGCTGGAGCTCGGCGGCGTGTTCCTGGGCACGTCGAGCAACGCCGGCATCGCCCTGAAAGGCATCGACGACACGCTGATCCTGGACGGCCCGACGCAGGCTCAGCTCGCGGGGCTTCCGATCAGCGGCTTCAACCAGGCCGGCGATCAGATCGTGCTGAACGGCCTCGTCGACGCGAATGCGGCGATCATCGGCTACAACAACGGCACGCTGACGTTCAGCGACAACGGCAGCACCTACACGCTCGACCTCGCGGGCCTTGGCAACAGCGCCTCGGCATCGAACTTCAAGGTTTCGAGCGCCGCCGCCCTGGAGGGTGGCAACGCCTCCGCCTACACCGGCGACCTCGTCATCGGCTACGCCACCTGCTTCCTGCGCGGCACCATGATCGCGACGCCGGCCGGCGAGGTCGCCGTGGAGGCGCTGCGGGCGGGCGACCTGGTCACGGTGCTGGAAGATGGCGGCCCGGCGGCGCGGCCGGTGCGATGGATCGGCAGTGGCCGGATGCGGGTGGACGGGCACGCCGACCGCGACGCCGCCTTCCCGATCCGCATCGCGCGGCACGCGTTTGCCATAAACGTGCCGCACCGCGACCTGCTGGTGACGCCCGAGCACTGCATCCTGACCGAGGCCGGGCTGATACCCGCCCGCATGCTGGTCAACGGGTCCTCGGTGCTGATCGACCGCAGCCAGCCCGACTACGAGTACCACCACGTCGAGCTGGAGCGGCACGGTATCCTGCTGTCCGAGGGGCTCAGCACCGAAAGCTACCTCGACACCGGCAACCGCGCGATGTTCCGAGACGGTGCAGACGGTGTCCAACCCCGCCCCGGCCTCGAGCTCGCCGCCCCGCTGGCGGTGGCGCGCGAGGCGGTGGAGCCGATCTGGACCCGTCTGGCCGGGCGGGCGCGGGACCTGGGCCTCGACGCGGAGCATCCGGTGATCCCGCTCACCGACCAGCCCGACCTCCGGCTGCTCCTGGACGATGGCCGCGAGCTCGCCGCCTGCTGGCATGACCGGCAGCGCCACATGTTCCACGTGCCGCGCGGCGCGCGGCCGACGCGCCTGCTGTCGCGGGCAGCGGTGCCGGCGGTGTCGGTGGGACCGTTCGTGGACGACCGCCGCCGGCTCGGCGTCGCGGTGGAGCGGCTGGTACTATGGACCGGGCTCGCCGAGCGCGTGCTGCCGGCCACCGGCCTCGCGATGAGCGGCTGGCACGGCAGCGAGAACAACATGCGCTGGACCGACGGCAACGCGGCCCTCGACCTCCCCACCGCCGGCGACGAGACCTTTCTCGACGTCCACGTCGCCGGCACCATGCTTTATCCCCGGCAAGCCAGATCCGACGAGGTCAGGCTCGCCGCCTGAGCGGAGGGCCGACGCCGCAACCCTTGCGCCGCCATGGGCGACGCGGTTTCAATGGCGACGCGCATCGGTCCTGGCCGTCGGCCTGACCCGCGCTCGCATTCGGGACCATGGCCGATCGACATCGTGCGCCCATCCTGCCCGGCCGCCACCGCCCGGCCCCGCCGCCCGGACCCGGCCGGGTGATGCCGGATGCCACCGCGGCGTCGGCGCTTCCGGCGCTGTGGGATCGGTCCACCCGTGACGGTCCCGCGCCGGCGGCGGACCCGGCCGCGCAGGTCCGGCGGCTGGCCCAGGAGCTCGGCCTCCACGCGATGCAGGGCGTCGCCGACGCGCTGGCCGGCGAACGGGACGCGCTGGTGCAGTCCAGCGCCTCGCTGCTGCAAACGCTGCTGTCCCTGTGGGCGGCCTGCGGCCTGGCGCCGGACGAGATCTGGACCGAGCTGCACAAGCGCGAGCGGCTCGGCAGCCTGCTGATGCAGCTCAACCAGGCGCCCGGCCAGGCACCACGCCGGCTGCTGAAGCCCTGGCGGATCGACAGCACCAAGCTGCCCTGAGGCAGGTTACCTTGTGGAGCGGTCCCGGGTGACCGGCACAACCCTCAACCGGTCATCAACATATTACTGGTTAGGTGGTCCCCAACGCAGGGGACCCCCATCGGCATGTGGCTGGCAACTCTTCTCCGGCGATGCCGCCGTATCCCGCTGCATGTCCGCGTCATCGTCGCGGTGCCCGTCATGTGCCTGCTGCTGCTGTCCCTCGACGGCTGGCGCACCTGGCAGATGCGCGGGACCGCGATCGCGACCGACAAGATGGAAACGGCGAACCTCGCCCGCTCGCTCGCCCAGCATGCGCACGACACCCTGTCCACCGCCGACCTGCTCGTGTTCGCCCTGCGCGCGCGCGTCGAGGCGGGCGAGCTCTCGCCGGACCGCATCGCCGGGCTGGAGCGCCTGATCGCGGTGCGCCTGCCCACCGTGCCGGCCCTGTCCGGCCTGGCCGTCTTCAACGCGGCCGGGGCCGAGATCGCCGGCGAGCGGGATGCGGCCGGGCGGGCTCTGTTCGATGGGGACCGCGCCTACTTCGCCCATCACCGCGATCATTCCGACCGCGACGTCTTTATCGGGGACGCCATCCGCTCGCGCGTCGACGGGCAATGGAGCATCACCGTGTCGCGCCGCCTCGACGATCCGCAGGGCCGCTTCGCCGGGGTGGTGCGCGCCAGGGTCTCGGCGGCATTCCTCGAGCGGTTCTACGGCAGCTTCAGCATCGGCTCACGCGGGGTCATCACGCTGATCTCCTCGCGCGCGATGGTCATCGCGCGCGCCGGCGGCGCCAGGCCCATCAACGGCATGGACGTGTCGTCGTCGCCGAGCTTCCGCAGGATCAGCGCGGGGCAGCTGTCCGGCAGCACCATCGGCGTCTCGCCGATCGATGGGGTGACCCGGCTGGGCAGCTTCCGCAAGGTCGACGACTACCCGATCTACGTGCTGGTGGCCCATTCGCTCGATCAGGTGCTGGCCGGCTGGCGGGCCGACTCCGAGCTTCACCTGGCGGTCAGCCTCCTGGTGTCGATCGTCCTGGTGGTGGCGGGCAGCCGCTTCGCCCGTCAGGTCAGGATCAGGCAGCGCGCCGAGCATCGCTACCGCCTGCTGTCAGAGAACTCCAGCGACGCCATCGTCTGCATCACCCTGGAGGGGCGAGGAAGCTACGTGTCGCCCGCCTTCACCGTGCTGACCGGCTGGAGCTACGACGAGGCCGTCACCGGGGAGATGGCCGACATCATCCATCCCGACGACAGGCAGCTGGCCGCCGATGTGGCACGACGCCTGCTGGCGGGATCCGAGCAGGTCACGTTGTGCTTCCGCTACGTCTGCAAGGACGGAACGCCGCTCTGGGTGGAGGCGCGTGCGCGCCTGCTGCGCGGCGAGGAACAGGAAGCGCAGGTCATCGCCAACGTGCGCGACATCACGGATCGCCGGACGGTCGAGGCCGTCCTGCATGCGAGCGAGCGGCGCTACCGCATGCTCGCCGACGGCACGAGCGATGTGATCATGTGCCTCGATCGCGAGCTCCGCTGCACCTATGCCTCGCCCGCCTGCCGGACCGTGTTCGGCCACGAACCGGATCGGATGCAGGGCACCGGGCTCACGGATACCGTGCATCCCGACGATGCCGAGCAGGTCCTCGGATCGATCCGGCCGTTGCTGACGGAGGGTCGCGAGCGCACGCGCGTCACCTTCCGGGCCCGGCACGCGACCGGGTCCTGGGTCCGGGTCGAGGCCACGGTCGATGCCGTGCGGGACCAGCCGGCCGATGGCATCTCGCTGATGCTGTCGCTCCGGGACATCTCCGAACGCCATGCGCAGGCCGAGGCGCTGCAGACGGCGAACGGCGAGCTGCATCGCCTCGCCCGTCACCTGGCGAGGGCCAGAGACCAGGCGGAAAAGGCCAGCCAGGCCAAGTCGCGCTTCCTGGCCGGGATGAGCCACGAGTTCCGGACCCCGTTGAACGGTATCCTCGGCTACGCCGAGCTGATGAGGCTGGATGGCGGTCTCGACGCCCGGCAGCTCAAGCGGGTCGGCGCCATGCTGGAGGCGGGCGAGCACCTCCTGCAGATGATCAACAGGGTGCTCGACCTGTCCGCGATCGAGAACGAGGCCGTGACGCTGACACCCGTCGGGGTGGACCTGCAGGCGCTGGCACGTGCCTGCGTCGACCTGATGGAGCCCATCGCGCGGGCGAAGCTCCTCGGGCTCGACCTAATCGTCGCCCCGGGCACGCCCGATCGGATCACGACCGATGCCGGCCGGCTGCGGCAGATCCTGCTGAACCTGCTAGGCAACGCGATCAAGTTCACCGGCCGGGGATCGATCCGGCTGCAGCTGCGGCCCTTGGCGGGGTCGGGCGTGCGGATCGAGGTGACGGATACCGGGCCGGGCATCCCGCCCGAGCTGAGGCCGCGGTTGTTCCAGAAGTTCGAGCGTCTCGGCGCGAAGGATACGGGGATCGAGGGAGCCGGCCTGGGCCTGGCCCTATCGGCGCAGCTCGCCGCGATGCTGAAGACGCGCATCGAGCATCGGAACAACCCGTCCGGCGGAAGCGTGTTCTGGCTGGACCTGCCCCAGGAGTCGGGCAACTGCCCGGCCGCAGCACCCGTCCTGGCCGAGACCCCCTCCCTTGGGGAGGGTCGCGGGGCGGGTCCGGGTCGATCCCGAGTGCTGGTGGTCGACGACATCGCGATGAACCGGGACATCACGGCCTCGTTCCTCCAGGTCGCGGGCCACGAGGTGACGCTCGCGGAAGGCGGCCTGGAGGCGGTTGAGGCGGCCGCATCGGCCGATTTCGACGTCGTGTTCATGGACGTGCAGATGCCGGAGGTGGATGGCCTCGAGGCGACCCGTCGGATCCGCCTGCTGCCAGGCACGCGCGGCACCGTTCCGGTCGTCGCCCTGACGGCGCAGGCGTTCAGCGAGCAGATCGGGCAGTGCTACGCGGCCGGCATGGACGCCCACCTGACCAAGCCGTTCAAGCAGGATGCGCTGCTGGTCCTGCTGGACCGGTTCCACATGCCCGTCGGCGCGCGTGACGGCGTCCGTTCCCCGTCGATCGATCGGGATGCCGGAGCCGCGGTCCCCAGGCTGGCGGGGGGCCCTCGGCCATCCCGTCCGTCCCCGGTCGGCGTGCCGGCGGACGGTGGGCCCGTCATCCTCAACACCGAGACGTTCGACGGCATGGTCGCCATCCTGGCGCCGGAAACGCTCGCCTCCTACCTGTCGACGATCAGGGACCGCGGCGAGGCGCTGCTGCGGGCGCTGCGGGCGCCGGACCTCCTGACGCGCCCCGACGACACGCTGGGGCCGGCGGCGCATGTCCTGGCCGGCAGCGCCGGCATGTTCGGTTTCGAGCGGCTGGCGGCGGCGGCGCAGTTGTTCGAGCAGGCGACCGGCACGGGCGGAGTACCAGACCGGGCGACGGTCGATGGCCTGATGACCCACCTCGAGTTCCTGATCAACGAGATCGACGATCGGGTGCCGGTTCCCGCGATGGCCGGGTGACGGGACCAGGCATCGCCGGTCGGCCGCGGTCCAGCCGCGGCACCGATCATGCCATCCGATTTGGACCCATCACGGGCCCGAAGCGGGCATCACGGGCGGGACCGGTCCGCCTGCCTCAGGAAAGCCGACGGTGTCCCGCAGAACTTGGCGGCCCCGAAATAGTCGGCGAACACGATGTCGAAGGTCTCGTCGCCCAGCCGCCTGATCGCCTCCGCCCGGTTGCCGGCCAGGCTCACCTCGTAGTCGGCCTTCTCCAGCGATCCCTGGAACGTGGACAGGACGGACTCGTCCTCGTCCACGATGAGCACCCTCACCTTCTCCGTGCCCGTCGTGACCCGCAGCAGCGGCCGGTCATCGTCGTCATCGGGACTGCGGGCCGCGCTCTGCGCCGACTCGACGCCTCCGGAGCGGTGCCCGATCTCGAAGGTCTTCATGATCCCGATCAGGGTCCTCGGATTCCAGGGCTTCTGCTCGATGTGGTCGAACACCGCGGCGGCACCCGCCTCATTGCTCAGCATCCCCTGCGTGTTCGCGCTGAGGGCGATCAGGCGCGGCTGCCTTTGGCCATCGGTCTCCCGCCTGATCCACCGGGCCGCATCGACGCCGTCGAAGCTGGGCATGGCGTAGTCGAGGATGATGACGTCGAACCAGTCGTCACGGACCCTCTTGATCGCCTCCATGCCCGTCCCCGCCGTCACGACGTGGTAGCCATGGGACGAGAGGAACCGTTCCAGCACCTGCTGCTGGATCAGGTCGTCTTCAACGACGAGAACGCGCATGGCCAAGTCAACCTCCCGTGCCGGCCGTTGCGACGAGGCTCGACCGTTGTTGTGGCATGGGGGCAGAATGCGATGTGCGCGGTTTCCGGATCCTTAACGGCGTCCGGGATGGCCGGGGTCGGTGGACGGGCACCACCACCCACCCTCGGCGCCGACCGGGCCCTGGCGGCGGGGCCCGGATGGGCCGCGACGCCGGCCTTGGCTTTCCCGGCCCGGGGGCCGATATAGCGCGCCATGAGCTGGATCGATCTCGTCGTCCTGGCGATCCTGTTGCTGTCGGCATTGTTCGGGCTGATGCGCGGCTTCGTTCGCGAGGCGCTGGGGTTGTGCGCCTGGGTGGGCGCCGCGGTCCTGGCGACCCGGTTGTACGGCCAGCTGGTGCCGTTCGCGCGCCGCACGATCGGCGACGACGCGGTGGCCGATCCGGTCGCGTTCGCGGTGGTGTTCACGGTGCTGCTGATCGCGTTCCTGTTGATCGCGGCGGCTCTGGGCACGCTGGTGCGCGGCTCGCTCCTGGGCGGCATCGACCGGCTGGCCGGCTTCGCGTTCGGGGTGGGGCGCGGCTTCGCGGTGCTGGTGATCGCCTTTCTGGTGGTGGCGCCGCTGCTGCCGGTGTCGGACTGGCCGCGCGCGGTGCGCAACAGCCGCAGCCTGCCGTTCGTGGGCCAGGGCGCGGTGTTCGTGGCCGCCCGCCTGCCGCCGCGCTTCCGTCCCGACCTGGGACCGCCCGTGGAACCGCCTGGGGGGCCATCCGGGGC
>CAXUBN010000038.1:0-12125 GCA_964249255.1 uncultured Acetobacteraceae bacterium
TCCCTCCCGTAACCGCCCCGACCGGGGTCCCGGTCGCCGTTCCCGGGTCCATGACGCCGGGGGCGGCCGTGCGTTCGCGGGAACGGCCCGACCGGCCGGATCTTTCGGGGCCGGATCTTTATGGGGGCCGGTCGACCCTGTAGGCTCGTAGGCGAGATGGAAGACCGAGCGGCTCGGCATCGTCGGGAGTGGAACCTTGGTTGACGGGCATGCCCTGGGCGCCGTCGCCGGCATCTACGCCGTCGGCGTGATGAGCCCGGGCCCGAACTTCATGGTGGTCGCCCAGCGCGCGGTGGCACGGGGGCGGACGGAGGCGCTGGTCACCGGGCTCGGGGTCGTGAGCGTGAGCGCGCTGTGGGCGGCCTCCAGCCTGTTCGGCCTCGGCGTCATGTTCACGCTGTTCCCATGGATCCGCCTGCTGCTGAAGGTCGTGGGCGCCGGCTACCTGCTGTGGGCCGGCCTGCGGCTGTGGCGGCAGGCGGGTGCGCCCATCGCGACGGTCCCCGCCGCCGAGGCCGGGACGCGTCCGGGGCCGTGGCTGGGACTGTGGCCGGCCTTCCGTGCCGGGCTCGCGACCAACCTCGCCAACGCCAAGGCGATCGCGTTCTACGGCTCGGCCTTCGCGGCCGCGGCCCCGGCGCCGGGCAAGACCGAGACGCTGTGGCTGGCGCTGGCGCTGGTGCTGGCGATCGCCCTGGTCTGGTACGGGCTGGTGGCGGTGGCGCTGTCGGCGGGCGCGGTGGCACGGGGCTACCTGCGGGCCAAGGGTGTCGTCGAGCGCGCCTGCGGGGCGCTGATGATGCTGTTCGGGGTCCGGCTGGCGGCATCGGGCTGATCGGCGGGAAAAAAGGAGAACCCCCATGGAATGTCGCCTGGACGACCAGATCGCCATCGTCACCGGCGCCAGCTCGGGGATCGGATACGCCGTGGCCGCGGCGCTGGCCGAGGCGGGGGCCGCGGTCGCGGTCAACTACAACAGCCAGGCCGAGCCGGCGGAGCGCCTGGCCGCGGCCATCACCGGCCGTGGCGGCCGGGCCTTCGCATTCGGCGCCGACGTGTCGGACGAGGCGGCGGTGGAGCGGTTGTTCGCGGCCACGGTGGAGCGCTGGGGGGCGGTGGACGTCGTGGTCGCCAACTCGGGGCTGCAGCGGGACGCGCCCACCGCGGAGATGAGCCTGGCGGACTGGCGGACGGTGATCGACGTCAACCTTACCGGGCAGTTCCTGACCGCGCGCGCCGCGATCCGGCAGTTCGCGGCGCAGGGCGATCGCGGGGTGTCGGTGGCGCTGGGCAAGATCCTGCACATGAGCTCGGTGCACGACGTGATCCCGTGGGGCGGGCACGCGAACTACGCGGCGTCGAAGGGCGGCATCGACATGCTGATGCGCACGCTGGCGCAGGAGGTCGGGCACCAGCGCATCCGGGTCAACGCGATCTCGCCCGGCGCCATCAGCACCGCCATCAACAGGGCGGCGACGGAGGGCGAGGCGGCCGCCAAGCTGATGAAGCTGATCCCGTACAAGCGGATCGGCCGCGCCGAGGACGTCGCCCGCGCGGCGGTGTTCCTCGCCTCCGACATGGCGGACTACATCACCGGCGCCACGCTCTACGTGGACGGCGGCATGACGCTGTATCCGGGGTTCGAGGACAATGGCTGACGGCCGCGGGGGCGGGTGATGCCCACGACCGGCCTGGGGCCCATCACGGACGACCCCGTCGGCACCGTCGCCCACATCGTGCAGACCGCGCTCACGCCCATCTTCCTGTTGAACGGCATCGGCACCCTGCTCGGGCTGTTCAACACCCGGCTGGCGCGGGTGCGCGACCACATGGCGCGCCTGGCCGAGCTGCTGGAGGGCACCGTGCAGCCGGACGAGGAGGCGCGGCTGCGCTGGCACATGCGGCGCCTGTCGGCGCGGGTGCTGGCGCTAGACCTGTCGATCGCGCTGGGCGCCTGCGGCGGGGCGGCCACCTGCGGGTCGGTGTTCATCCTGTTCCTGGGCGACGTGAAGGGCTCCGACGTCGCCCGCTGGCTGATCGTGCTGTTCGGGGTGGCGCTCGGCTGCACCATCGGCTCGCTGCTGGCGTTCCTGGCCGACAGCCTGCTGGGCTGGCACGCGTTCCGGCGGGGCGGGTCGGTGCCGCTGTCCACCAAGGCCAGTCGGGGTAAGGGGTGACGGGGCGCGCAACTCGACGGGCCTGTTGCCGGATGCTGTCCAGATCGTTCCGCCACCGGCGAGGTTCATCGCTGGCTTCCTGAGCAACCGACGGGATTTCCACGTGCTGCGAAGCTTCCTGGGGCCGAACCCGTTGCCAGGCATCTGCATGGTCGTGTTGACCATCCTGGCCATCCTCGCGGCGTTCAAGGTCACGCCGGCCGTGCCGCCGCACGTCGGCTATCTGGTCCTGGGCCTGCTGGTGACGTCGGCCAACCTGTACTGGGCCTGGAGCGTCATCCGACTGTGGCCGCGGGTGACCGGCGGCCCCGGCAGCGGCTGGCAGGTGCGGTCGCGCTCGAAGCTTCGCATCGTCGACGGCGCGGCCACCGGCATCCCCGCACTTGACGAACTCGGCAGGCTGACCGGGCTGGAAACGGTCAAGGCCGAGATCGGCATGCTGATCCAGCGCCTGCGGATCGAGGCGGCGCGACGGGAGAACGGGTCGCCGACGACGCCGATCTCCCTGCACATGGTCTTCACGGGACCACCGGGCACCGGCAAGACGGCGGTCGCCCGCCTCTACGGCGCCATCCTGCGCGATCTCGGCGTGCTGGAGAGGGGGCATCTGGTCGAGACCGACCGGGCGGGGCTGGTCGCCGGCTATGTCGGGCAAACGGCGCTGAAGACGCGCGAGAAGATCGCCGATGCCATGGACGGGGTCCTGTTCATCGACGAGGCGTACGCGTTGGCCGAACCGGAACATGGCGGCACCGGCCAGAACTTCGGCCGCGAGGCGATCGACACGCTGCTGAAGGAGATGGAGGACAGGCGGGACCGGCTGGTCGTCATCGTCGCCGGATATCCCGACCCGATGCGCCGGTTCCTGGCGAGCAACCCTGGCCTGCCGTCGCGCTTCACCAAGACCCTCCCGTTCAGCAGCTACGCGGCGGCCGATCTGGTCGCCATCACCCGCCTGATGGTCCGGCGCGACGGCTTCCGGCTTTCCCCGGATGCCGACCCGATCCTGGAGAATCATTTCGAGCGTGCGCGCACGTCGTCGAGCTTCGCCAACGCGCGGACGGCACGGACGCTCGTCGAGCGTGCCCGCGAGATGCAGGCGACGCGGATCGCCCCGCTGCTGACGGGCCGCGACATCGATAACCCTGGCATCGATAGTCCCGGCATCGACCTCAACGAGTTGAGCCTCCTCGACATCCAGGCGGCCATCGCGACGCGGGTGACCGTCGCCGCGGCCGGCCCGAGCGCGGCGGACGAGCTGGGCCGGATGATCGGGTTGGACGCGGTCAAGGCGGAGATCGCGCGGCTGACCTCCCGCCTGCAGGTCGAGGCGGCCCGGCGCGAGCGGGGCCTGCCGGTGGCGCCGGTCTCGCTGCACATGGTGTTCGCCGGGCCGCCGGGCACCGGCAAGACGGTGGTGGCGAGGCTCTACGGCGCCATCCTGCGCGACCTCGGCGTGCTGGAGAAGGGGCACCTGGTCGAGACGGACCGAGCCGGGCTGGTCGCCGGCTACGTCGGACATACGGCGCTGAAGACGCGGGAGAAGATCGCGGACGCGCTGGACGGGGTCCTGTTCATCGACGAGGCGTACACGCTCGCCGCCGCATCCGACGGTACTGGGCACGATTTCGGCCGGGAGGCGATCGACACGCTGTTGAAGGAGATGGAGGACAGGCGGGACCGGCTGGTCGTCATCGTCGCCGGGTATCCCGACCCGATGCGCCGGTTCCTGGCGAGCAACCCCGGTCTGCCGTCCCGGTTCACGAAGACGATCCCGTTCCAAAGCTACGACGTCGACGCCCTGATCGACATCACCCGCTCGATGGTCGGGCGGGAGGGGTTGCACCTGGCGCCGGACGCTGATCCGACCTTGAGAAGCTTCTTCGAGCGGACCCGGACAAGGGCGGACTTCGCCAACGCGCGGACGGCGCGGACGCTCCTTGAGCGCATCCGCGAGGCGCAGGCCGCGCGGATCGCCCCGCTGATCGGACAGGCCGGCGTCGACCTGGACGCGCTGACGCTTGCGGATATCGAGGCGGCGGCCGGGGAGGACGAAAGCCTCCCGGGTGCGAGGCGGCTGTCGAACGGAACCGGCTTCTTCGTGTCCGCGGAGGGGTTCGTGGTCACCAACGCCCACGTCGTCGAGGGATGCGACGATCCGAGGGTGGTTTGGGGATTGCGCGATCCGGTCCCAGCACTGGTGCTGGCGCGCGATGCCGGGAACGACCTGGCCCTGCTGAAGGTCGACATCGCGGCCGACCGCGTGGCGGTCCTGCGCGCCGGCGTGAAGGTGGGCGAGGAGATTGCCGCGTTCGGCTATCCGCTCCAGGGCACGCTGTCGACCGGCGGCAACTTCACCCTGGGCAACGTGTCCGCCCTTGCCGGAATGCAGAACGACAGCAGGCACGTCCAGATCACGGCGCCGGTGCAACCCGGCAACAGCGGTGGGCCGGTCGTCGATCGGGCGGGCAACGTCGTGGGCGTCGTGGTGTCAGGTCTGCTGACGCACAACAAGGGCGCGGCGCAGAACGTCAACTTCGCCATCAACATCGGCGTGGTGACCTCGTTCCTGGACTCCCATGGCGTGCCCTACCTCACGGAGGCGAGCGAGCATCCGCTGCGCAACGTCGAGCTGGTGGAGAGGATGCAGGCGATGACGGTCCTGATCCTGGTCGAGCGATGAGCGCCGTCAGTGCGCCGCGGGAGCGTCCGGGGCGACATCGCGCTCTCGCCGCGGACCGGCCCGCATCACCTCGTCCGCCGGGACAGGCCTCGACGCCGCATCCCCGGGATGGCGCACCATCAGGGTCAGTTCGCCGGATCCATCCATGACGTCGCCGCGCCAGCAACCCACCGCGAACTGCACGAGAAACAAGCCGGGATCCAGTTGGAACGCCGTGGACGGAAAGTTCAGCACGGCGTCGCCGGCGGCGTTCAGGACGACGTTGCGCAGGATGCGGTGGTGGGCCGATCCGAGCCGCACGATGCAGTTGGCCGACCGCGTCCCATCCCGCGTGAGACGGGCCGAGACCGTATATGAGCCGCTCGTTCGAGCGACGAAGAATGCCCGCCCCGTGCCGACGAACAAGCCCGTCGGCGGCCCGGCAGCCAGGACACGCGCCAGCGGAATGGTCGGCTGATCGAGCGTGAAGGATCCGAGCGATGTCGCGATCACGTTCACGTCCATCGTCGCGTCCACCGTGATTGGCTGGATGCCGCCTGCCCAGCCGGGCTGGAAGCCCATGATGCCCCCCATCGCATCCCGTGGTGGCAGGAGGGCGCTCGGCACTTCGATGAAGGTCTCGCCGTTCTGGACGACGGGTCTGGTCCAGTGTGCCCACGGTGCGTTGCTGTGCGCTGCGTGCAGGGGCGCCTGCGTCGGAAATTGCCGTTCACCGGCCAGGACAAGGGCTGCGATGGCGCAGCCGGCCAACGGCGGTGGCCCCAGCAAGGCTGCCCAGCGGTAGGCATGCCCGCGCTGCCACAGCGTGCGGTGGACGAAGCCAAGCTTGGTCACGAGACGCTTCATGCCGATGTCCGCAACGTCGTGTCGCGCGTCACGTTCTCGCGGCTGGGCAGCCGGCAAGCGGTGTCCAGGTTACCTCCCGGATCTCGGTTCCAGCCTGCGCGGGGACGTTCCAGGACGGGACGAGCGCCACGATCGCATCCGTCGTCGTCCCCAGCACCGAGATCGCGCCGTGCCCGGTCGGGTATAGGGCGGGGAAGGGTATCGCGATACGAACCGGCGCATCCATCAGGTCGAAGGCCGGCGAGACGTAGCCGCCGGATCGCAGCCGGATCCGTCCGGGCAGCCCGCCCGGTGCGCGTGCCACCGTGATCCAGGCAAGCCGGCGACTGCAGGAGGCAGGTTTCGCCATCTCGGCCAACTGCTGGGGCGTCCCGGACACCGTACCCAGCGCGGCCGGCAGATCGTCCGGTGTCACCTCGGCGATACGGCTGACGTCGAGCCTGCCTCCCGCGGGAGGCAAGTCGTGACCGGGTCTGCCCAGGTATCCGGCCAGTAGCGCCGATAGTGCGGCGATCAGGGCCGCCTGCCATCCGCCTGGCAAGCGTGCCAGATCGCCTTGGTTGCGTGATCGTGACCCATCCGTCTGATCTGCGCTTGGCATTCGGGGTCCACTTTATGGAAGGCTATGCGACGGCATGTTGCATAGTTCTGGACAGGATGCTGGCCGTTATATGAACAACGCCAGGAAAGGGTAAGGTTTGGATGGTCGTTATGCCATTATCCTGTCATGCACGAGTTCAGGTGGCAGGCCGTTGGGGAGGCGTTCTGATGGAACGTTGGCTGGAAGGCCAAATATAACCCAGACGATGAACGAGACCATGACAAGCAACATCTCAGCGTCGCCCGATGACTGATTGTCCTGTTCGGGGTGGTATTCGGCTGCACCATCGGCTCGCTGCCGCCGTCCACGCAGGCGAGCCGGGGCAAGCACGGGGTTAGCGGTAGGCGCATTGTGTAGACAGCCCTCACCCCCGTTTCTCCGCTGAGCACCAGATCTCGACCACAATCCGCGGCCTTGACTCCGTTTCAGTATTAAAACACATTATACTCACAACGACGTCGATCTGATCAGATGAATAACGTGATCTCCTGCGCAGTCCGGGTGATGTCATCGCTTTATCTGACACTTCTTGTCGGATGCGCGACGGATCAGACCGTAATGAATGCGGAGCCTAGCCTCATTGCAGGCCAGCATCTGACCTTTCCATCGAGCATGTTAGCCCAAAACAAGCAGGGTTACGTGACCATGGATTGCGCCATCACGACCCTTGGACGAACACGTGACTGCGTCATCACCCAGGCCAGCAACAGGGAATTTGCCGAGGCGGCCCGAAGCTACGAGGCCAATGCCCGCTACCGTCCCGCCATGAAGAACGGTGTGCCCGTCGAAGTCGCCCATCACTCCGTTCAGATCAACTTCGCCCTTCCGGCAACGGTGTCGCGGCTCGCGTATGACTGCACGATCACCGCCGCGGGCCAGGCGGAGAACTGCCGCGACGAGAGTCCGTCCGGTCCCTTCCCGGCTGCCCTGAGGAATGTTGTGCTCGACAGGCTGCAGGCCTTGCCGATCGTGGCCCCGAGGAAGGCCGGGCAGGCGGTGGAAGAACCGCATCGCAAGATCGATGTGGTGCTGACCGTACAGCCGAGTCCCGTTAGGAACGACTGGATCCCGGCCCTGCCGGCCCAGATCCAGGTGAACCTGCTGCTCGACTGCAATCCACACACCTCGCCGGAATGCCGGGAAATCGCCGAGCCACCGCCATTCGAGAACATACCCTCGGAGGGCCGGGATGAGATCACCGGCATCTCGATGGGTTTCAACGGGATCCTGCCGACCCAAACGGCGGCGCAGAACTGAACCTACCCCAATAGCCGCCCGATCACCCGGGCCGTGTAGTCCACCACCGGGATGATGCGGCCGTAGTTCAGGCGCTGCGGGCCGATCACGCCGATGGCGCCGACGATGCGGTTGGCCTCGTTGCGCGCCGGCGCCACTACCATGGACACGCCCGACACCCCGAACAGGCCGCTCTCGGCGCCGATGAAGATGCGCACGCCGTCGCTCTGCTCGGCCAGGTCCAGCAGCCGCAGCATGGTTTCCTGGGTTTCCAGCCGGTCGAACAGCTTCTGGATCGTGGCCAGCCGCTCGATCTGCGTCACGTCCTGCAGCAGCCGCGACTGGCCGCGCAGGAACAGCGCGCCGCCCCGTCCCTCGCCGCCCCAGATCGCCAGGCCCGACTCCACCACCCCCTGCGTCAGCTGGTCGAGCTCGGTGCTGTTGACGGCGCGCTCCTCGTCCACGGCGAGCCGCAGCTCGGCCAGCGACAGGCCGCGCACGCGCGCGTTCAGGTAGTTGCCGGCCTCCACCAGCGACGAGGGCGGCAGGCCGGGGGGCGTCTCGATCACCCGGTTCTCGACCTGGCCGTCGGCGCCGACCAGGATCACCAGCGCCCGGCCCGAGCCCAGCGCCACGAACTCGATGTGCTTGATCTGGCCGTCGCCCTTGGGCGCCAGCACCAGGCCGGCCGCCGAGGACAGGCCGGACAGCATCGCCGATGCGTCGCCGAGCGTGTCCTGCAGCGAGCGGCCGCGGGTTTCCAGCGAGCGCACGATGGTGTCGCGCTCGTCGTCGGTGAGGCTGCCGAACTGCAGCAGCCCGTCCACGAACAGCCGCAGCCCCTTCTCGGTCGGCATCCGGCCGGCCGAGGTGTGCGGCGCGAAGAGCAGCCCGGCCTCGGTGAGGTCGGCCATCACGTTGCGGATGGTGGCGGGCGACAAAGGCTGCGGCAGCCGGCGCGACAGGGTGCGGCTGCCGACCGGGTCACCGGTCTCGACGTACTGCTCGACGATCTCGCGCAGGATCGCGGCGGCGCGGGGGTCGAGCCCCAGCGACAACGGCAGCCTCACCTGCGGCGTCGTTCGATCCATCGGACCCCGAACGCCCGCAGGTTCGGAGCGTTCCTGGCCTGGACCACGGGAACGGTCCGTCATCCAGGCCGCATGGCCAGCCGATCGGTGCGATACGTCAACCATCGTCGCGTCGGGACCCTCCGGGGCGGGCGCACGCGGGGGAACGCGCGCCCGTGATGGTGACCGGCACGATGGCAACCGCACGGCACGGTGGGGGATATGAGAAGCGAGCCATGTCCACCGATGTCCGGGATGTCGGCACCGGAGCGCATCGTTTCGGATGCTGGTGCTCGCCGCGGTCCTGGTGTCCGGACCGGTCTCGACGGCGTCCACCGCCGGCTGCAGGGACCAGCCCTCGATCAGGATCCGCAGCGTGACCGTCACCGGCGCGGAGCCGATCCCCGCCGGCAGCTTCCAACGGCCGGGCGGCCCGGTCCTGCTTCCCGATCTGCCCCCCTCGTGCCGGGTGACCACCGGAATCCGATCGTCCCGCCGGGACGGACCGATAGGCATGCGCCGTGGCCCGAGGGACAGGCGGCTGTTCATGGAGATGTCACGCCCGGCGGGTGGACGGGCGGCTAGAACGCGCCCGTCTCGAACAACCAGGATCCGTCCATGTCGCGAAAGACGCTCCTCGCCTCGGCCGTCGCCGTCGGCTGCCTCGCCGGTGTGGCCGCAAGCGCCGCGCCGGTCGCGGAGCCCATCTACAAGCATGTCCTCGTGATCAGCATCGACGGCATGCACGCGGTCGACGTCGCCAACTTCATCCAGGCGTTCCCGAACAGCAACCTGGCACAGCTCGCACGGCACGGCGTCGTCTACCCGAACGCGCTGACCACCGCGCCGTCCGACAGCTATCCGGGCATGCTGGCGCAGTTCACCGGCGCCACGCCCAAGACCGGCGGCCTGTTCTACGACGACAGCTACGACCGCGAGGAATATCCCTCGGTCAATTCCTGGCTGAGCCAGGGCAAGGCCGATCCGGGCTGCGCCGGCCAGGCCGGGACCGAGGTGACCAACTTCGAGGAGCTGGACCGGAGCTACGACTTCTCGACCGGGCTGGTCGCGGACCTCGCCGGCGGCGGCACGCTGGGCCGGGTGGACACGCAGCTCGATCCCGACAACATGCAGCGCAGGCTCGTCGGCGGCCGCTGCGTGCCGGTCTATCCGCACGAGTACGTCCGCACCAACACGGTGTTCGAGGTCATCCATGCCGCCGGGCTCTACACCGCCTGGTCCGACAAGCATCCGGCCTACGAGGACCTGAACGGCCCGTCCGGCAAGGGGCTGGACGAGCTGTTCACGCCGGAGATCAACTCGCAGGACGTGCTCGATCCCGGCGCGCAGCCGGGCGACGACTACACCACCAGCTACACCGGCGTGCGGACCTACGACGCCATCAAGGTGCAGGCGGTCCTGAACTGGATCGACGGCTACAACAGCCTCGGGACCACGAAGCTCGCCGGGCCGCCGGCGATCTTCGGGATGAACTTCCAGGCGGTCAGCGTCGGGCAGAAGCTGGCCAAGGCGGGCGATGCCGACGTCGGCGCGCAGAACCTCACCGGCGGCTACGTGGACGGCAACGGCACCCCCGGCAACGCGCTGCTGCTGCAGGCGCAGTTCGTCGACCAGGCGCTCGGCCGGTTCGAGGCCGAGCTGCGGGCGCAGCACCTCGATCGTTCGACGCTGGTCATCGTCAGCGCCAAGCACGGCCAGTCGCCGATCGATCGGGCGGACCGGGTCGCGATCAGCGACGCGCCGTTCGCGGCCGTTCCGGGCTTCGGCGCCCACGGCTTCGAGATCTGCGACGACGAGGGCCTGATCTGGCTCGACCCGAGCCTGCAGGGGACGCAGTACGCCGCCTCGCGGGACTACCTGCTCGGACATGCGGCCGAGCTGCACATCCAGACGCTGCTCGACCGCAGCGCGCTGACGCCGCTCTACGGCGACCCGTTCCATAACAGCCGGGTGCCGGACTTCATCGCCGTCACCGACCACGGCGTGATCTGCACGGGCGGCACCAAGCTCGCCGAGCACGGCGGCTTCTCGCTCGACGACCGCAACGTCGGCCTGATCGTGTCGTCGCCCCGGGTCAGGGCGGCGGTCAACGAGAACCCCGTGACGACCACCCAGATCGCGCCGACCATCCTGCAGGCGCTGGGCCTCGACTACACGCAACTGAAGGCCGTTCGCGCCGAGGGCACGCAGCCGTTGACCCGCTGACCGCGGGGGGTTCCGCCGGTCCGCATCCCGGACCGGCGGCATCGGAGACGATCCCCTGGTCCACCGGCCTCACCCGCCGGCCTTATCGGCGTACCAGCGCCAGCACCACCTCGATCACGATCAGCACGATGATCGCCAGCTCCATCGCGGCCGTGCGGGCGCTCAGCGCCTCGTCGTACAGCGCCGCATAGGTGTCGCGGATGATCGAGAGCTTGCGGTCCACGGCGGCGCCGACGATCCGCACCCGGAACAGGTCGAGGGCGGCCGTGTAGATCCGCGCCAGGTAGACGTCCTCCGTCACCTGCAGCGCGTTGTCGACGCGCTCGGTCAGCTCGGTCACCTCCGCGACCAGGGTGTAGAAACGCCGGGCCAGGCGGGAGAACCGGCGCGAGCCGAACAGCGCGCTGCCGCGGCGCGTGGTCTCGACCAGCTCGTACATGCGCGGCAGCTCGTCGTCGAGCAGCTCGTCGTAGAAGCGCATCTCGAGCAGCTGGGCGTTGGTGACCTCCAGCACGTCGAGCACGTCGGTCTCGCCGCGCGGCTCGTGGATGAAGGCCCGGTCCCAGGCGAGCACGGCCAGGTCGTCCTCGTAGAAGGAGAAGCGCTTGCGCAGCAGGTCCTGCCGTGCCGCCTCCGACAGGCGACGCCGCTCGCCGGACAGGAGCGGCACCAGGTCCACCGCGTTCCACAGCGTGGCGCCGGTCATGGGCGGGTCGAACGCGGTCACCACGGCGACGAGGTAGTCCTCCTCGAGGCGCACCGCCGAGGGACGCACGAGGGCGGCTCCGAGCTCGGCGGTGATGGCGTCGGTGAGGCGGCACCAGAGCGGCGTGTCGGACGCGGGCCCGAGCAGGTCCTGCACCGCCTCCGCCAGGTCCACGAAGCCGTCCCAGGGACGCTCGCGCGCCGGCACGTGGACGGCGAGCGCCAGCACGCCGAAGTCGTAGAGGCGGGCCGTGACGGTCGCGGTGACCGCGGCATCGGGAAGGACGAGCCGCTCGGGCGCCAGGACAAGCGAGAGCGGCGGCACGTCGTACGACACGGCCTTGGGCGGCGTGGCGCGCAGGCGCCGGCGGGCGCTGGTGGCGCCCGCCCGTGCCTGCCACAGGGTCTCGGCACGGCCGAGGTCGATCGCGTAGGCGACGTCGAACAGCCGGTAGGCGATGATCTCGCCCGCGAGCACCCGCACCGTCGCGTCAGGCTTCCGTTCCATCCCCGATGGTTATCCGCCGATCTCGGCCTCCACGATACGGTGGATGGCTGATCGCCGCCCATGCCTTCGGAAG
>CAXUBN010000039.1:0-12064 GCA_964249255.1 uncultured Acetobacteraceae bacterium
GGGCGGCACGGAGCCTGGGCGGCGTGGTGGTGCTGAAGGGATCGGACACGATCGTGGCGGCACCGGACGGCAGGGTATCGATCAACGACAATGCCAGCCCCTTTCTCGGCACCGCCGGTTCCGGCGACGTGCTGTCCGGGGTGGTAGGCGCGTGCCTGGCCGGCGGCATGGCGCCGTTCGAGGCGGCCTCGGCGGCCGTGTGGCTGCACGGGCAGGCCGGCACGCTGGCCGGGGCCGGGCTGATCGCCGAGGACCTGCCACCGCACCTGCCGGAGGCTTGCACGCTGGCGCGTGCCGCGGTTGCGGACTTGCCGTTCTGAGTATCCTGGTGTTAAGGGCCGCCCGCGGTACGGACCGGGGCGGCTCGCATACCCGCGCTGGCGTGGGTTCGTGTCCTGGCGGGCGTGGTGGAATTGGCAGACACGCCAGATTTAGGTTCTGGTGGCGCAAGCCGTGGGGGTTCAAGTCCCTCCGCCCGCACCACGACACGCCGTGACGCCGCCGGCTCCGTCACCACCACCACCGAAGGATCGCCCCATACCATGCAGGTCACCGAAACCCTCAACCAGGGCCTGAAGCGCGGCTTCACCGTGGTGGTGCCGGCCAGCGAGCTGGAGGGCAAGCGGATGGCCAAGCTCACCGAGCTGGGACGCACCATGAAGCTGTCCGGGTTCCGGCCCGGCAAGGTGCCGATGGCGGTGGTGCGGCAGCGCTACGGGACCGCGGTGGCGGGCGAGGTGCTGGAGCAGGCGGTGAACGACGCCACCCGCGACCTGCTGAGCGAGCGCGGCCTGCGCCAGGCATCGCAGCCCAAGGTGGAACTGGTCAGCGGCCTGGAAAGCAGGCCCGAGACCGACCTCGAGTTCACGCTGACGCTGGAGCTGCTGCCCGACATCGCGCAGCCGGACCTGACCCAGCTGACGCTGACCCGGCTGCGGGCCGAGCCGGACCCGGACACGGTGGACAAGGCGCTGGCCGACATCGCGCGGCGCCAGCGCTCGTTCGAGCCGATCGACGAGGTGCGGGGTGCGCAGACGGGCGAGGTGCTGACCGTCGATTTCGCCGGCAAGGTGGACGGGGTGGCGTTCGACGGCGGCACCGCGAGCGACGTGGACGTGGAGATCGGCGGCACCGGCTTCATCCCGGGCTTCTCGGAGCAGCTGGAGGGGCTGGCGCCGGGCGGGGAGCGCACGATCGACGTGACCTTCCCGGCCGACTACCAGGCGACCGAGCTGGCCGGCAAGGCGGCCACGTTCGACGTGACCGCCAAGGCGCTGAAGCGCCCGATCGACCCGGCGCTCGATGACGAGCTGGCGAAGCGGATCGGCTTCGACGGGCTGGAGCAGGTGCGCGACGCCCTGTCGGGCCAGGTGCGGCAGGAGTACGAGCAGATGTCGCGCATGCGCATCAAGCGCGAGCTGCTGGACCAGCTGGCGGCGCAGACCGGCTTCGACGCGCCCGAGGGCATGGTCGAGGGCGAGTTCAACGCGATCTGGTCGCGGGTGGAGGCCGACATGAAGGCCGGCAAGCTCGACGAGGAGGACCAGGGCAAGGACGAGGACGCGCTGCGCTCGGACTACCGCAAGATCGCCGAGCGCCGGGTGAAGCTGGGACTGCTGCTGGCCGAGATCGGCCGCGCCAACGGCGTCACCGTGACCTCCGACGAGATGGTGCGGGCGATGCGGACCGAGGCCGGGCGCTACCCGGGCCAGGAACAGCAGGTGATCGAGTTCTTCCGCAGCAACCCGCAGGCGGCGGAAACGCTGCGCGGACCGATCTTCGAGAACAAGGTGGTGGACTACGTGCTGGAGCTGGCGCGGGTCGAGGAGCGGACGGTGACGCCGGCCGAACTGGCGGACGTGCCGCCGGCGGAGCTGTAGCCGCCGGCCCGTTCCCAGGCCGGGCGGGCTTTCAACCGGCGTCATAATCTCTATCTTGTCGGGAGCGATGCCGGTTCGGCCATCCCGGGCCGGCGACCTCAAGGGCAGGACTGTGCATCATGCTGGGCACCATGCGGGACCGTGATCCGGTCGAGATCTACAGCAACGCCCTGGTGCCGATGGTGGTCGAGCAGACCTCGCGCGGCGAGCGGGCGTTCGACATCTTCTCCCGGCTGCTGCAGGACCGGATCATCTTCCTGACCGGGCCGGTCTACGACCAGGTCTCGGCCCTGATATGCGCGCAGCTGCTGCACCTGGAAAGCGTCAACCCGACCAAGGACATCTCGTTCTACATCAACAGCCCCGGCGGCGTGGTCTCGGCCGGCCTCGCGATCTACGACACCATGCAGTACATCCGGAGCCCGGTGAACACGGTGTGCATCGGCCAGGCGGCGTCGATGGGCTCGCTGCTGCTGGCGGCCGGCACCAAGGGCAAGCGCCTGGCGCTGCCCAACGCCCGGGTGATGGTGCATCAGCCGTCCGGCGGCGCGCAGGGCCAGGCCAGCGACATCGAGATCCAGGCCAAGGAGATCCTCTACCTCCGCTCGCGGCTGAACGAGATCTACGAGCAGCACACCGGGCAGACCCTGGAGGAGATCGAGCGCAAGCTCGAGCGCGACAGCTACATGTCGGCCGGCGAGGCGATGGAGTTCGGCATCGTGGACGAGGTGCTGGCCAACCGCCCGGTACCGGTGACCGAGGACCAGGCGCGCGGCTGAGGAACCGCGGGGCCCGCCGGTCCCGCACTTGATGAGGCTTTCAAGACGGGTCTAACCTATCCGGCTTGACCAAGGGCGGCGGCGGCCGCCCGAGGTAGGAGTTGCCATGCCAAGACCGAGCGACACCAAGAACACCCTGTACTGCTCGTTCTGCGGCAAGTCGCAGCACGAGGTGCGCAAGCTGATCGCCGGCCCCACGGTGTTTATCTGCGACGAGTGCGTCGAGCTGTGCATGGACATCATCCGCGAGGAGCACAAGACGCACCTCGTGAAGTCGCGCGATGGGGTGCCGACGCCCAAGGAGATCTGCAAGGTCCTGGACGACTACGTGATCGGCCAGTTCCATGCGAAGAAGGTGCTCTCGGTCGCGGTGCACAACCACTACAAGCGGCTGGCGCACGGGGCCAAGAACAACGACGTCGAGATCGCCAAGTCCAACATCCTGCTGCTGGGCCCGACCGGCTCTGGCAAGACCCTGCTGGCGCAGACGCTCGCTCGGATCCTGGACGTGCCGTTCACCATGGCGGACGCCACCACCCTGACCGAGGCGGGCTACGTCGGCGAGGACGTCGAGAACATCATCCTGAAGCTGCTGCAGTCGGCCGACTACAACGTCGAGCGGGCGCAGCGCGGCATCGTCTACATCGACGAGATCGACAAGATCAGCCGCAAGTCGGACAACCCGTCGATCACCCGCGACGTCAGCGGCGAGGGGGTGCAGCAGGCCCTGCTCAAGATCATGGAGGGCACCGTCGCCTCCGTGCCGCCGCAGGGGGGGCGCAAGCACCCGCAGCAGGAGTTCCTGCAGGTTGACACCACCAACATGCTGTTCATCTGCGGCGGCGCCTTCGCGGGGCTGGAGAAGATCATCGGCGCCCGCGGCAAGGGCGCCGGCGTTGGCTTCGGAGCGCATGTGCAGGCCCCCGACGAGCGCCGCACCGGGCAGGTGCTGCGCGAGGTGGAGCCGGAGGACCTGCTGAAGTTCGGTCTGATCCCCGAGTTCATCGGCCGCCTGCCGGTGGTGGCGACGCTGGAGGACCTGGACGAGGCGGCGCTGATCGAGATCCTGACCAAGCCCAAGAACGCGCTGGTCAAGCAGTATGCGCGGCTGTTCCAGATGGAGGGGGTCAAGCTCACCTTCACGGAGGACGCGCTGAAGCACATCGCGCTGCGCGCGATCGCCCGCAAGACCGGCGCCCGCGGCCTGCGCTCGATCATGGAGAACATCCTGCTGACCACGATGTTCGACCTGCCCGGCCTCGACAACGTGGACGAGGTGGTGATCAACCGCGACGTGGCCGAGAACAAGGCGAGCCCGGTGTTCGTCTACGGCCAGGAGCGTCCGGCCGAGCAGTCGGCCTGACCGGGTCGGGCCCCGCCCGCGCGCACTTGCGGAGGCCGGTTCAGGTTCCGACATCGATGACGGCGTGGTGACGGTGTCACGGCGCACGAGGCGAGCCGGCACGCCGACATGGGTGCCGGATCGCGACTGTCCTTCAGGAGGTCAAGATGGTTGATGAAGCCGACGCCGAGCCGGGCGGCGCCGTCGTGGTGACGGACGAGGTTGACGCGACCCCAAGTGTGCCTGCGGTGGCGGGTCCGTCCGACGGCGAGGACGCGCTGGCGGTGCTGCCGCTGCGCGACATCGTGGTGTTCCCGCACATGATCGTGCCGCTGTTCGTGGGGCGCGAGAAGTCCGTGCGCGCCCTTGAGGCGGTCACCAAGGAGGACAAGCAGATCCTGCTGGTGGCGCAGAAGAACGCGTCGCAGGACGACCCGGCCGCAGACGACATTTACCGCTGCGGCACCGTGTCCACCATCCTGCAGCTCCTGAAGCTGCCGGACGGCACCGTGAAGGTGCTGGTGGAGGGTGGCAGGCGCGCCCGCATCGCCAAGTTCCGCGAGACCGAGAGCCACTTCGAGGCGGTGGTCGAGCCGATGCCGGAGGTGCCGGCCGAGGGCGGCGAGATCGAGGCGCTGGGCCGCACCGTGGTCGGCCAGTTCGAGCAGTACATCAAGCTGAACAAGAAGATCGCGCCCGAGGTGCTGGTCTCGCTGAACCAGATCGAGGAGCCGAGCAAGCTCGCCGACACCATCGCCAGCCACCTGAACCTCAAGATCTCCGAGAAGCAGGAGCTGCTGGAGCTGATCCCGGTGGCCGAGCGCCTGGAGCGGGTGTTCGCGCACATGGAGTCCGAGATCGGGGTCCTGCAGGTGGAGAAGCGCATCCGCAACCGCGTGAAGCGGCAGATGGAGAAGACGCAGCGCGAGTACTACCTGAACGAGCAGCTGAAGGCGATCCAGAAGGAGCTGGGCGAGGGCGAGGACGGCAAGGACGAGACCTCCGAGCTCGAGGAGCGCATCAAGAAGACCAAGCTGTCCAAGGAGGCGCACGACAAGGCGATGGCCGAGCTGAAGAAGCTGCGCGCCATGAGCCCGATGTCGGCCGAGTCGACGGTGGTGCGCAACTACCTCGACTGGATGCTGTCGATCCCTTGGAAGAAGCGGACCAAGCTCCGCAACGATGTCGCCGAGGCCGAGACCGTCCTGGACACCGACCATTTCGGCCTGGACAAGGTCAAGGAGCGGATCCTCGAGTACCTCGCCGTGCAGAGCCGGGCCAACAAGCTGAAGGGTCCGATCCTGTGCCTGGTGGGGCCGCCCGGCGTCGGCAAGACCTCGCTCGGCAAGTCGATCGCCAAGGCGACCGGCCGTTCGTTCGTGCGGATGTCGCTCGGCGGCGTGCGCGACGAGGCGGAGATCCGCGGCCATCGGCGGACCTACATTGGCTCCATGCCGGGCAAGGTCATCCAGGGCATGAAGAAGGCCAAGAGCTCCAACCCGCTGTTCCTGCTCGACGAGATCGACAAGCTGGGCGCCGACTGGCGCGGCGACCCGTCCTCCGCGCTTCTCGAGGTGCTGGACCCGGAGCAGAACGGCACGTTCGCCGACCATTACCTGGAGGTCGACTACGACCTGTCGGACGTGATGTTCGTGACCACGGCCAACAGCCTCAACATGCCCCAGCCGCTGCTGGACCGCATGGAAATCATCCGCATCGCCGGCTACACCGAGGACGAGAAGGTCGAGATCGCCCGCCGCCACCTGGTCGCCAAGCAGACCGAGGCGCACAGCCTGAAGCCGGACGAATGGTCGGTGTCGGACGACGCGCTGCGCGAGCTGGTGCGGACCTACACGCGCGAAGCGGGGGTGCGCAGCCTGGAGCGCGAGATCGCCAACCTGGCGCGCAAGGCGGTGCGGGAGATCGTGACCGACAAGACCAAGACGGTCGCGATCACGCGTGAGAACCTCGAGAAGTACGCCGGGGTGAAGCGGTTCCGCTACGGCGAGGCGGAGGCCGAGGACACGGTGGGCGCCGTCACCGGCCTCGCCTGGACCGAGGTCGGCGGCGAGATCCTGACCATCGAGAGCGTGATGGTGCCGGGCAAGGGTCAGGTGAAGTCGACCGGCAAGCTAGGCGACGTGATGCAGGAGAGCGTGTCGGCGGCGATGTCCTACGTGCGCAGCCGGTCGATCACGTTTGGCATCAAGCCGACCCTGTTCGAGCGGCGGGATTTCCACGTCCACGTGCCGGAGGGCGCCACGCCGAAGGACGGGCCATCGGCGGGCATCGCCATGGCCACCTCGCTGATCAGCGTGATGACCGGCATCCCCGTGCGCCGCGACATCGCCATGACCGGCGAGATCACCCTGCGCGGTCGCGTGCTGCCGATCGGCGGCCTGAAGGAGAAGCTGCTGGCGGCGATGCGCGCCGGCATCACCACCGTGTTCTTCCCGCGCGACAACGAGAAGGACATCGCCGAGATCCCGGAATCGGTGAAGAAGGCGATCAAGCTGATCCCGGTGGGACACGTCGACGAGGTGATCGCGCAGGCGCTGGTGACTCCGCCGGAGGCGATCGAGTGGGAGGAGCCGCCGGAGCCGGTAGCAACGACGGCCGCGGTGGGCCACAGCCCGTCGCTGCCGCACTAGGGTCGCATGCGGGGGCGCCACGGCGCCCCCGTCCGGGCGGTTAGCTCAGCGGTAGAGCGTCTCGTTTACACCGAGAGGGTCGGCGGTTCGAACCCGTCACCGCCCACCAACACCGGGCTTGCAGGAGCCCGTACCTGAGCCCGTTCCGGTCGGGCTCGGCTTGACGGCCCTGGGGCGGGCCTTTACACCGCCGACCACGCCAGATGCGGGTGTAGCTCAGTTGGTTAGAGCGCCGGCCTGTCACGCCGGAGGTCGCGGGTTCGAGCCCCGTCACTCGCGCCATCGGCGGATCCGGGACGGGTCGGTCCCCTTCACACAATGACCGGGCGGCGGGCTTGCGGCAGGGCCGCAGCACCTTAAATGCTGCGCTGCACTTTGCGATGACGCTGGCACGGACTAACGTCACGCCGAAGGTTGCCCGGATCCCTATCCATGCAGAGCGTGCTGTCGGACTACTTCCCGATCCTGGTGTTCATCGTCATCGCGATGGCCGTGTCGGGCGCCATGCTCGGCGCCTCTCTGCTGGCGGGGGAGCAGAAGCCGTATCCTGAGAAGGTGGCGGCATACGAGTGCGGCTTCGACGCGTTCGACGACGCCCGCCGACGGTTCGACGTACGCTTCTACCTGGTGGCGATCCTGTTCATCATCTTCGACCTGGAAGTCGCGTTCCTGTTCCCGTGGGCAGTCAGCCTGGGGCGGATCGGGCTGTTCGGCTTCCTGTCGATGCTGGGCTTCCTCGGCGTGCTCGCGGTCGGCTTCGCCTACGAATGGTGCAAGGGCGCGCTGGATTGGGAGTGAGCGGATCATGAGCACCGAGTTGGCACCGGCCGCACCCCCCGCGGCCACGCCGGACATGTCGCGCCAGGAGACCGCGCCGGTCGCCTGGAACCGCGAGGCGCTGGCGCCGGGCCCGGCGCAGGACGCGGTCATCAAGGGCATCACCGGCGAGATCACCGAGAAGGGGTTCGTGGTCGCCAACGTCGACAAGCTGGTCAACTGGGCGCGCACCGGCAGCCTGTGGCCGCTGTCGTTCGGGCTGGCCTGCTGCGCGGTGGAGATGATCCACGCCTTCATGCCGCGCTACGACCTGGACCGGTTCGGCATCATCCCGCGCGGCAGCCCGCGCCAGGCTGACGTCATGATCGTGTCCGGCACGCTGACCAACAAGATGGCGCCGGCGATGCGGCGCATCTACGACCAGATGGCCGAGCCGCGCTACGTGATCAGCATGGGATCGTGCGCCAACGGCGGCGGCTACTACCATTACTCGTACTCTGTGGTGCGCGGCTGCGACCGCATCGTGCCGGTGGACATCTACGTGCCGGGCTGCCCGCCCACCGCCGAGGCGCTGGTGTACGGCATCATGCAGCTGCAGAAGAAGATCCAGCGGACCGGGACCATCCTGCGTGGGTGAGGTCGCGGGCGGCGGGCTGCTCGGCCGGCTGGGCGCCATGGCGGTGGCCCTGTCCACCGGGCTGGACGGCGTCCTCTCCGCCGGGGTGGTGCGGGGCGAGCTGGTGGTGCGGGTGCGGCGCGACGCGCTTCCGCAGGTCATGCAGGTGCTGCGGGACGATCCCCGCTTCAGGTTCCAGCAGATGATGGACCTGTGCGGCGTGGACTTCCCCGAGCGGGCCGAGCGGTTCGACGTGGTCTACAACCTGCTGTCGGTGTCGCTGAACCAGCGATGCCGGGTGATCACCACCACCGACGAGGACAGCCCGGTACCGTCGGTGCACCATCTGTGGTCGTCCGCCACCTGGTGGGAGCGGGAATGCTACGACCTGTTCGGCGTGCTGTTCTCGGGCCAGCCGGACCTGCGCCGTATCCTCACCGACTACGGCTTCGAGGGCCATCCGCTGCGCAAGGACTTCCCGCTCACCGGCCACGTCGAGGTGCGCTACGACGTGGATCGCGCCGCGGTGGTCTACGAGCCCGTCAAGCTGGTGCAGGACCTGCGCAACTTCGACTTCGAGTCCCCTTGGGAGGGCGTCGTCACGTTGCCAGGTGACGAGAAGGCGCACGAGACCCGGCACAACATCGTCGTCGGTCCGCCCGGCCAGAAGCGATAAAGACAGAAGCGATAAGATAGAGAGAGTCTGGCGCCATGGCGCCGACCATGGAAGCACCCCGATGAGCGACATCATCCTGCGCGAGGATATCCCCGACACTATGCAGCCCGACCGGGCGGGTGACGGGCGCAGCGTCAAGACGGTGGAGATCGACAGCCACTCGCTGAACTTCGGGCCGCAGCACCCGTCCGCGCACGGCGTGCTGCGCCTGGTGCTGGAGATGGACGGCGAGGTGGTGTCGCGTGCGGTGCCGCACATCGGGCTGCTGCATCGCGGCACCGAGAAGCTGATCGAATACAAGACCTACATGAAGGCGCTGCCGTACTTCGACCGGCTCGATTACGTGTCGCCGATGTGCCAGGAGCACGCCTTCGCGCTGGCGACCGAGAAGCTGCTGGCGATCGAGATCCCGGACCGCGCGCAGTGGATCCGCACGATGTTCGCCGAGATCACGCGCGTGCTGAGCCACCTGCTCAGCGTCACCTCGTTCGCCCTCGACTGCGGCGCCCTGACCCCGGCGCTGTGGGGCTACGAGGAGCGCGAGAAGCTGCTCGAGTTCTACGAGGCGGTGTCGGGTGCGCGCTACCACGCCAACTACTTCCGGCCGGGCGGGGTGGGACGCGACCTGCCGGCGGGGCTCACCGACCGCATGGCTGCCTGGGCATCGGAGTTCCCGAAGTTCGTCGACGACCTCGAGAGCATGCTGACCAACAACCGGATCTGGAAGCAGCGCACCGTCGGCATCGGCGTGTTCACGCCCGAGCAGGCGCTCGACTGGGGCTTCAGCGGGCCGAACCTGCGTGCGTCCGGCGTGCCGTGGGACCTGCGGCGCACCCAGCCATACGACAAGTATGGCGAGGTCGAGTTCGACGTGCCGGTGGCGCGCAACGGCGACTGCTACGATCGCTACCTGGTCCGCGTCGCCGAGATGCGGCAGAGCGTGCGGATCGTCGAGCAGTGCCTGTCGAAGATGCGGCCGGGGCCGATCAAGATCCAGGACACCAAGATCTCGCCGCCGACGCGCACCGACATGAAGCGCTCGATGGAGGCGCTGATCCACCACTTCAAGCTCTACACCGAAGGCTACCACGTGCCGCCGGGCACCACCTACACCACGGTGGAAAGTCCCAAGGGCGAGTTCGGGGTCTACCTGGTGGCGGACGGCAGCAACCGGCCCTACCGGTGCAAGATCCGCTCGACCGGGTTCGCCCACCTCCAGGCGCTCGACGAGCTGTCGCGCCGCCACATGCTGGCCGACACGGTGGCGATCATCGGATCGCTCGACCTGGTGTTCGGCGAGATCGACAGGTAGGGCAAGCATGTCGGGACAATCCTCCCCGGGGCAGTTCAGCGCCGAGAACATCGGCCACGGCACCCCCGGCCACGCGCCCAAGCCGGCGACCGACCAGCAGCCGGCGCGCTTCGCCTTCGACGCGGGAAGCGAGACCGAGATCGAGACGATCCTCCGGCGCTACCCGGAGGGACGGCAGTCGAGCGGCGTGATCCCGCTGCTCTACGTGGTGCAGAACCAGATGAAGCGGGACACCGGCAGCGGCTGGGTGCCGCGCGTTGCCATGGACGCGGTGGCCAGGCGGCTGTCGATGCCGCCGATCCGGGTCTACGAGGTCGCCACCTTCTACCTGATGTTCAACACCAAGCCGGTGGGCCGCCATCACCTGCAGGTCTGCACCACGACGCCGTGCTGGCTGCGCGGGTCCGAGGACGTGGTCAGGGCGTGCAAGGACGAGGCGGGCGTGCGCGCGTTCGAGGAAACCAGCGCCGACGGTATGTTCACCATGACCGAGGTCGAGTGCCTGGGCGCCTGCGCCAACGCGCCGATGCTGCAGGTGAACGAGGACTACTACGAGGACCTCGACTACGATCGCACCCGGGCCCTGATCGCGGCGCTGCGGCGCGGGGAAAAGCCGCAGCGCGGCCCCACGATCGACAGATACAACTCGGCACCGGTGGGCGGACGCACCACATTGACGGAAGAGGTCGGCACCCGTCACGCGGACGGGCAGCCCGGCAACCTGCCGGACCTCGCCTGAGGTTCGGGCCCAAGGTACAGGACGCGCGATGCTGAGCGACAAGGACAGGATCTTCACCAACATCTACGGCCAGAGCGAGTGGCGCCTGGCCGGCGCGCGGTCGCGCGGCGACTGGGACAACACCACGGCGATCCTGTCGCGCGGGCGCGACGCCATCATCGCCGAGATGAAGGCGTCCAACCTGCGCGGCCGCGGCGGCGCCGGGTTCCCGACCGGCCTCAAGTGGTCGTTCATGCCCAAGGTGTCGGACGGGCGTCCGTCCTACCTCGTGATCAACGGCGACGAGAGCGAGCCCGGCACCTGCAAGGATCGCGAGATCCTGCGCCACGAGCCGCACAAGCTGATCGAGAGCGCGCTGATCGCCTCGTTCGCGATGGGGGCTCACACCGCCTTCATCTATATCCGCGGCGAATATTACAACGAGATGCGGCACCTGCAGTTCGCGATCGAGGAAGCCTACGAGGCCGGCCTGATCGGCCGCAACGCGTGCGGCTCGGGCTGGGACTTCGACTTCCACATCCACCGCGGCGCCGGCGCCTACATCTGCGGCGAGGAAACCGCCATGCTGGAAAGCATGGAGGGCAAGAAGGGCCTGCCGCGCATGAAGCCGCCGTTTCCGGCGGCGATGGGGCTCTACGGCTGCCCCACCACGGTGAACAACGTCGAGAGCATCGCGGTCGCCTCCACCATCCTGCGCCGCGGCGGCGCCTGGTTCGCCTCGTTCGGGCGGCCGAACAACACCGGCACCAAGCTGATGTCGATCTGCGGGCACGTGAACCGTCCCTGCGTGGTCGAGGAGGAACTCGGCGTGCCGATGCGGGACATCATCGAGCGCCATGCCGGCGGCGTGCGCGGCGGCTGGGACAACCTGCTGGCGGTGATCCCAGGCGGGGTGTCGGTGCCGCTGCTGCCCAAGGCGGCCTGCGACACGGTGCTGATGGACTTCGACAGCCTGCGCGAGCAGAAGTCCGGCCTCGGCACCGGCGGCATGATCGTCATGGACAAGTCCACCGACATCGTGCGGGCGATCGCGCGCATCTCCCGCTTCTTCAAGCACGAGAGCTGCGGCCAGTGCACGCCGTGCCGTGAGGGTGCCGGCTGGATGATGCGGATGATGTACCGCATGGTCGAGGGGCGGGCCGAGCCCGAGGAGATCGACATGCTCGAGCAGGTCACGCGCCAGGTCGAGGGGCACACCATCTGCGCTTTGGGCGACGCGGCCGCTTGGCCGATCCAAGGCCTGATCCGGCACTTCCGGCCGGAGCTCGAGAACCGCATCGCGGCGTACAAGA
>CAXUBN010000040.1:0-11962 GCA_964249255.1 uncultured Acetobacteraceae bacterium
CCCCGACCCCGGTCCCGACCGAAGCCGAGCCCGTCGCGCCGACCCCGGCCGCCGCCACGGCGCCGTCGCCCGACCAGGTCAAGGCCGGCGGGCAGATCGCCGCCGCGCAATGCAGCGCCTGCCATTCCTTCGACAAGGGCGGCGACGCCATGATCGGTCCCAACCTGTATGGCGTGGTCGGCCGCCCGATCGCCGGCGATGCGTCCTACGCCTATTCCGCCGCCCTGTCGGCGCATCACGGCCCCTGGACCGAAGCCGCCCTGGACGGCTGGCTGCTGAAGCCGCGCGCCTACGCGCCCGGCACCAAGATGGGCTACCCGGGCCTGGCCGGCGCGGACGACCGTGCCGCGGTGATCGCCTACCTGCGCTCGCTGTCGGACGCGCATTGACCCCGTTCGACCGCGCCCGCCTGCTCGACGCGGCCCTCGCCGCCGCGGACGTCGCCGGCCGCGCCATCCGGCCGCACTTCCGCACCGGCCTCGGGGCCGATACCAAGCCCGACATGAGCCCCGTCACCGTGGCCGACCGCGCCGCAGAGCGGGCGATGCGGGCGCTGCTGTCGGAGCGTACGCCGGAGGCCGGCATCCTCGGCGAGGAGAACGGGCTCGACCGGCCCGATGCCCGCCTGCGCTGGGTGCTGGATCCGATCGACGGCACCCGCGCCTTCCTCACCGGCCGCCCCACCTTCGGCATCCTGGTGGCGCTGCTCGCGGACGGGGTGCCGGTGCTGGGCGTGATCGACCAGCCGGTCACCGGCGAGCGCTGGATCGGCGCGGCCGGGGAGCCGACCCGCTTCACCGGCCCGCTCGGCGGCACCGCCGGCACCCGGTCCTGTCCCGACCTGGGTGCTGCCGAGCTGTCCTGCACCACCCCCGCCATGCTGGACGACCGCACCCGTCCCCGGCACGAGCGGCTGCAACGGTCGGTGCGACGCACCTCCTGGGGCGGCGACTGCTACGGCTACGGCCTGCTGGCGCTGGGTCAGATCGACGTGATCGCCGAGCGCGACATGCGGGTGTGGGACTGGGCGGCGCTGGTCCCGGTGGTGGAGGGTGCCGGCGGCCGCATCGCCGACTGGGCCGGCCGGCCCCTGCGCGAGGATGGCGACGGCAGCGTGCTGGCGGTGGGAGATCCCGTTCTCCTGTCCCCATGCGCGGCCCTGCTGGACACCACAGGGTAGCAGCCATACCGGCGGGCCCTACCCGCGGCCGTTGATCTCGGTTACGGCCAGCGGAGCCTGCCTGAGCGAGCACGAACACCCGATGGCCTCCAGCCCCCTGTCCCTCAATCCGTTGTCCCTGTCCAAGGACCGCATCCGCATCCTGCTGCTGGAAGGGGTGCACGACAGCGCCGTCGCCACCTTCGCCGCCAGCGGCTACGGCTCCGTGGTCCGCCACGCCGGGGCGCTCGAGGGCGCGGCGCTGGCGGAGGCGCTGGAAGGGGTGCACGTGTTGGGCATCCGCTCGCGCACGCAGCTCACCGCCGACATCCTGGCCGGCGCCGACAAGCTGGTCGCGGTCGGCTGCTTCTGCATCGGCACCAACCAGGTGGCGCTGGAGGCCGCCACGCTGCGCGGCGTCCCGGTGTTCAACGCCCCCTACAGCAACACCCGCAGCGTCGCCGAGCTGGTGATGGGCGAGATCGTCATGCTGCTGCGCCGGATCTTCCCCAAGTCGGTCGCCGCCCACGCCGGCGGCTGGGACAAGTCCGCCGCCGACAGCTGGGAGGTGCGCGGCAAGACGCTGGGCATCGTCGGCTACGGCAGCATCGGCAGCCAGCTGTCGGTGCTGGCCGAGGCCTTCGGCATGAGGGTGATCTACCACGACATCGCGGACAGGCTCGGCCACGGCAACGCGTCGGCCGCACCGACCCTGCACGCCCTGCTGGGACAGAGCGACGTGGTCAGCCTCCACGTGCCGCAGACGCCCGAGACCGACGGCCTGATCGGCGAGACCGAGATCCGCGCCATGCGGCCGGGCGGCTTCCTGCTCAACAACGCGCGCGGCACCGTGGTCGACCTCGAGGCACTGGCCCGTGCGCTGGACGACCGGCACCTTCTGGGGGCCGCGATCGACGTGTTCCCGGTCGAGCCCGGCCGCAACGGTGCCCGGTTCGAGACTCCGCTGCAGGGGTGCGACAACGTCATCCTGACCCCGCACATCGGCGGCTCCACGGCGGAAGCGCAGGAGCGCATCGGCGTCGAGGTCGCGCGCAAGCTGGTCGAGTACAGCGACGTCGGCGCGACGCTGGGGGCGGTGAACTTCCCTCAGGTGCAGCTGCCGCCCCGCCCCCGCGGCACCCGCTTCATGCACGTGCACCGCAACGCGCCCGGCATCCTGCGCCGCATCAACGAGATCTTCTCCGAGGCCGGCGCCAACATCGCCGCCCAGTTCCTGCAGACCGACGGCGAGGTCGGCTACGTCGTGGTCGAGGCCGAGACCGACCGCGCCGCCGATGCCGCGATCCTGGCCCAGCTGCGCGCGCTCGACGGCACCATCCGGGCGCGGCTGCTGTACCAGAGATAGGGCCGAGACCGCCCTAGATCGGGTCCGCCGCGACCAGCACCACGGAGATGATGCACGGTTCCGTGCCGCGGACGCTCCAGCTGTGCATGGTCCCGCGCTGGACGAAGGTGTCGCCCGCCCTCAGCAGCACCTCGCCCTCGTCGACGATCGCGTGGATCTCGCCCCTGATGACGGTGATGTAGTCGATCGTCGCGGTCTTGTGCCGCATCGGATCCTCCGACTCCGCATCCGGCGCGCCGCCGGCGCCGATGGAGGCGAACGCGCTTCCCGCATCGGCGCCTTGCCGCCACTGCGTGTCCGGCGGGAACTCGACGATCCTGAAGATGGTCCCGTTGTTGGGGGCCGTCAGCCGCACCGGACGGAGCACGCTGTCGGCGTCGCCCCGGTTGTCCACCGGCGCGCCGGTGGTCTCCCAGAGATCGGTCAGCGCCACGCCCGGCATCGACCGCATCTCCTGCACGCACCCCGCCGTCCCGTCGAACACGATCCGCGATCGTCCATCGGCATCCTGGCCCGTCACGACACGCCGCACGCTCCACACCATGACGATTTCCTCCCCGGTTGGGACGCATTGGGCGCCCAACGCACGATCAATCATCTTGACCGATCGTTCAAGAGGTAGGTTAATCCGTTCAGTTCGGCCGGGCGCATGAAGATGCCCGCCGCGGGTAGGGAGAGTTCAATGAAGCTCGTCACCTTCACGGCCGGCGGATCGGGCCCACGGTCCGGCGCGCTGATCGACGACGCGCGGACGGTGGTCGACCTGGCCCTGGCCGCGGAGGCGGCCACGCGGTCGGACCTGGCGGGGCGCCTCGCCAGCGTGCAGGCCATCGTGGAGGGCGACGACGACCTGCTCGGCGCCGCCTACGACGTCGTCGGACGGGCGCCCGCCGGCACGCGCCGGCGGCGTGACGAGGTCCGGCTGCTGGCCCCGGTGCAACCGCCCGTTCAGATGCGGGACTGCCTGTGCTTCGAGGGCCACCTGCTTGCGGCGTTCCCGAACCTGCGCCGCCTGCTGGCGAACCGGTCCGAGGATCCGGACGCGACGTTCGCCGAGCTCGAACGGAACGGCGTGCTGACGGTGCCCAAGGTCTTCTACGACCAGCCGATGTACTACAAGGCCAACCGGTTCGCGGTGGTCGGCACCGAGCACGACGTGCGCTGGCCGCACTACAGCGAGCTGCTCGACTTCGAGCTGGAGTTCGGCATCTACATCAAGGGCACCGCGACCGACGTCGCCAGGCAGGACGCCCGCCGCCACATCTTCGGCTACACCATCTTCAACGACTTCACCGCGCGCGACACGCAGATCGCCGAGATGGGTGGCCTGGGGCCGGCAAAGGCCAAGGACTTCGACACCGCCAACGCCATGGGTCCCTGCCTCGTCACCGCCGACGAGCTGGCCGACCCCTACGACCTCACCATGGTCGCGCGCGTGAACGGCGAGGAATGGACCCGCGCCAGCTCGCGCACGATGCTGTGGACGTTCGAGGACCTGATCGCCCACATCTCGCGCAGCGAGACCCTGTATCCGGGCGAGTTCATCGGCTCGGGCACCGTCGAGGGCGGCTGCGGGCTCGAGCTGATGCGCTTCCTGTCGCCGGGCGACGTGGTCGAGCTGGAGGTCGGGGGGATCGGCACGCTCCGCAACCGGCTGGTCCGGGCGGAGGCCGGACGATGACGCGTCCCGGGTCCAGTGCCGCCGTCATCGTCGGCTGGGGCCATACCAAGTTCGGCCGGCTCGACGGGCAGAGCCTGGAAACGCTGATCGCCGGGGCGGCCCGCGAGGCGCTCGACGATGCCGGCGTCGAGCCGGCCGAGGTCGACGCCGCATGGCTTGGGCACTTCAACTCGGGCCTGGTGCCGGACGGGTTCTGCTCCTCCATGATCCTGTCGGTCGATCCGGCGCTCCGCTTCAAGCCGGCGACGCGCTGCGAGAACGCCTGCGCGTCCGGCGCCGCGGCGCTCTACGCGGCGCTGGACGCGATCGACGCGGGCCGGGTCCGGATCGCCCTGGTGGTCGGCGCCGAGAAGATGACCGGCCGCGACACCGCCGGCGTCACCGATGCGCTGGCCGGCGCCAGCTACCAGGCCGAGGAGCGGGGCATGAGCTTTCCCGGCATCTTCGCGCGCTACGCGCAGGCCTATGCCGCCGCCTACGGCGACCCCGCGGAGGCGATGGCGCACATCGCGGTGAAGAACCACGCGAACGCGATGCGCAACCCGCTGGCGCAGATGCACCGCCCGCTCGAGCTGGAGTTCTGCCGGACGGTGTCCGAGCGCAACCCGATGATCGCCGACCCGCTGAGGCTGACCGACTGCTCGCTGATCTCGGACGGGGCCGCGGCCCTGGTCGTCGTGCATCGCGACCTGCTGCCACGCTTCCGGCGCGCCGTCGGTTTCCGCGCCGCCACCCACGTCAACGACGTGCTGCCGCTGTCCGCCAAGCGGCTCGAACGGTTCGAGGGGCCGCGGGAAGCGTTCCGCCGCGCCTACGAGGATGCCGGTGTCGGCGTGGGCGACATCGGTGTCGCGGAGGTGCACGACTGCTTCACCATCGCCGAGCTGATGTGCGTCGAGGCGATGGGCCTGGCCGGCCCCGGCGGCGGACGGGACGTGGTCATCGAGGGTCTGACCGGACGCGACGGCCGCCTGCCGGTCAACCCGTCCGGCGGCCTGAAGGCCAAGGGACATCCGGTCGGCGCCACCGGCGTGTCCATGCACGTCACGGTCGCACGCCAGCTGCTCGGCGAGGCGGGCGACATGCAGCTCGACCGGATCCCGGCCCTGGGCCTGTGCTTCAACATGGGCGGCGGCGCGGTCGCCAACTGCGTGTCGATCCTGGAGGCGGTCAAGCACTGAACGACGCGGATCCGCCACGCGATCGGGACGACGCGCGGTCCGTCCCCGCCCGACTGACTGCTGAATTTCCGCCTGAGAAAGAAAATCGAAGGAGGCGCGAACAACAAGCGCCCCTCGTCACGGGAAGAAACGCATCATGAGAAGATCATGCAAGGGTTTGCTGCTGTTGATCGCCGCGGTCGCGGCGGCAGGTGAAACGGCGCGCGCGACGGAAGGCCTGATCCCCTATCTTCCGGGCGTGACCACGGGGATCCCGGTCGGGGCGCTGCCGCCGCCCGGCCTGTATGGGATCACCAACGACTACGTGGTGTTCGGCAAGGTCCGTGACGAACACGGCAACATCCTGCCCATCACGGTCGACAACTATTCGCAGAGCGTCACCGTTCTGTGGTCGTCGCCATACAAAGTACTGGGAGCCAGCTATGGCGCCGGCATCATCCAGATCGCGGCCTCGCACAACGTGGACGCGCGCCAGGTCGGTGGCGGCGACACCAGCTCCTTCGGCTTCTTCAACACCATCCTGCAGCCGCTCAACCTGTCCTGGGAGCTCAACCCGCATCTGTTCGTCAGCACGGCGCACACGGTCTACCTCAAGGACGGCGAGTTCCACGCGTCGAACGGGGTCCGCGACCAGACGGCGTATGCCAACAACTACTGGACCTACGAACCCAGCGTGGCGATCAGCTACCTGGATCATGGCTGGGACCTGACCGGGAACTTCCTCTACGACTTCAACACGCTGGACCATAAGACCGATTACCTGTCGGGCAGCACCTTCTATGCCGACCTCACGGCGACCAAGAAGATCGGCCACCTGGATGCCGGCCTGGTCAGCGCCATCGTGCAGCAGACCAACGACGACCGCCATGGCGGGGAGGTGGCCGGCGACGGCAACCGCGTGTCGCACGTCATGATCGGCCCATTGCTGTCCTACCAGTTCCGCAAATTCGCCGTGACGGCGCGCTACTTCAGCGACCTGCGCTGCCGCAACGACGTGAACCTGTCGATCGCCTACCTGACCGTCAACTTCAAGTTCTGAACCCGCGTCGCAGTGATCGGAGATCCGCCATGACGATGAACCGCTGGCTTGCCCTGGCCATCATCTTCGCATCGTTCCTCCCGTTCACCCTCAACTGGTTCGCGATCATCCCGATGTTTCCTGCGCTGATCCGCGACATGGGGCTCTCGCCGCTGCAAATCGGCGGCGTCGTCAGCGCGTTCGTGGCCGGATACGGCATCGCCCACGTGCCGGGCGGCATGCTGGCCGAACGCCTCGGCCTGCGCGCCGCGATCCTGCTGGGCATCGCGGTCGAGGGAATCGGCGTGGTGCTGACGGCGACGGCGCACGGCTACGGGACGCTGCTGCTCGGCCGCCTCGTGTGCGGCGTCGGCGGCTCGATCTACATCGGCAGCGCGGTGGGCCTCACCACGGCCTGGTTCCGCGACCGCGAGCTCGCCACCGCCAACGGCCTCACCACCGGGGTCGCGTTCTCGATCGGCGCCGCCATCGGGCTGTTCGGCTGGGGATTGCTGGAGGCCGCGGTCGGCTGGCGTTCGGCGATCCTGGCCGGGGCCGCCGTCAGCCTCGCGGCGCTGCTGCTGATGGTCGTTTCCTACCCGCACCCCCCCGTGGGCGACGACGTCGAGACGGCGTCGGGGCACAGCCTGGCATCGCTGCGGCGGGTGATCGGCAGCAACCGGCTGTGGATCATGAGCCTCGCCTTCTTCGGCGGCTACGGCAGCTACTTCACGGCGGTGGCGATGATCCCGGGCTATGCGGTGGCCTACCTCCATGTCGACCCGGCCACCGGCCACCGGCTGGGCGCGATCCTGCTGCTGAGCGGCATCGTCGGCTCGCTGCTGGGCGGCTGGCTGTCCGACCGGGTGCTGGGGTTGCTGCCGACCTTCCTGCTCGCCTGCGTGATCGAGGCGGGGGCGCTGCTCGCGGTTCCCCACCTCGGCGTCGCCGGACTGGAGGTGGCGGCAGGGCTGGTCGGCGCCAGCACCATCCTGGGGTTCGTGAGCTGGATCGGGTTACCGGGCCTGATGCGATCGAGCCTTCAATTGGGCGACGTCCCGACCGCGGTCGGGCTGATGCTCACCGTGGTGGCCATCGGCGGCGTGATCCTGCCGCCAGCCTACGCCTCGATGGTCGAGCGCTTCGGCATCGCCGGGGGCTGGAACGGGCTCGCCACGGCGTCGCTGGCGTTCGCCCTGCTGGCTCCGCTCGGCCGCCGGCACGGAAGCCGCGCGGCGGCCGCCTGACGCGGGAGATGGTCAGGGCTCGCCCAGGCGCTATGGTCTCCGGCGCCCCAGCAGGCGCCAACCGTCGGGCCCGAGGATCCTTCCGTGACACACGAGAGCCTGGCGTCGTTCCGTCCCGTGGTCAGGAGCGCGCGAGAAAGGATCCTGGCCGCCGCGGAGGAACTGTTCGCCGAGCACGGCTATGACGCCGCGGCGCTCCGCGCGATCGCCACCAGGGCGGACGTTCCGATCGGGCTGATCGGCTACCATTTCGGCAGCAAGCTGGGCCTCTACCGCGCGGTGTTCGAGGCGCGCAGTCCCGCGGTGGTCGAGCAGCGGATGGCGGGCCTCGCCCTGTCCCGGCTCGAGGCCGATCCGGACAAGCGCCTCGAACTGGTCGTGAAGTCGGTGCTGGTGCCGATGCTCAGCCTGCGGCTGTCCGGGCGGACGACGAACTTCGGGATCCTGCTCGCACGCGAGATCAGCGATCCGAGGTCGATCGAGCGCGGCATCGTGCGCGACATCCTCGACCCGATCGCCAACGCCGTAATCGAGCAGCTGACCGAGATCATGCCCGGGCGGTCGAAGAGCTCCATCCACTGGATCTATCACGCGATGATCGGGGCGATGGTCTACGTCATGGGCGATGCCGGACGGATCTGCCGGCTGAGCGACGGCACCGCCGATCCGAACGACGTCGACGGGGCGACGCTGGAGCTGATCTCGATCGTCCTGGACGGCATGCGCTCGCAGACCCCGTCGCCCCGCCGGAGGTGACGCTGTCCGCCGGTCGGCGCACCGCCGATCGTTGATGGTCCCGGCGCCGTCAACCATCCGTTAAGTCCCCGTCCTGCAAGCTCCTCCCAGGCAAAAAGCCTCGGAGCCCTGCATGACCATCGCCCGCATCCAGAGCTTCGCCTTTTCCGGCATCGATGCGGTGCCGGTCGAGATCCAGGTGCAGATCTCCAGCGGCCTGCCCGCCTTCCTGATCGTGGGGTTGGCCGACAAGGCGGTCGGCGAGGCGCGCGAGCGGGTGCGGGCGGCGCTGACCGCCATGGGTCTGGCGCTGCCGCCCAAGCGCGTGCTGATCAACCTCGCCCCGGCCGACCTGCAGAAGGAGGGCAGCCATTTCGACCTCGGCATCGCGCTGGCGGTGCTGGCGGCGATGGAGGTGCTGCCCCGTGATGAGCTCGCCGGCTATGCGGCGCTGGGCGAGCTGTCTCTCGATGGCGGCGTCAATCCCGTCACCGGCGTGCTGCCGGCGGCCCTCGGCGCGTCCGCCCGCGAGATCGGCCTGATCTGCGCGCAAAGCCAGGGGGGCGAGGCCGCCTGGGCCGGCCGGATCGAGGTGCTGGCGACCCCGGACCTGCTGTCGATCGTGAACCATTTCCGCGGCCAGCAGGTGCTGAGCCCGCCGACACCGCCGGGCGTCGCGGCGGCGCCTCACGTGTCCGACCTCGCCGACGTCAAGGGCATGGAGGTGGCCAAGCGCGCCCTGGAGATCGCGGCGGCCGGCGGGCACAGCATGATGCTGATCGGCCCGCCCGGCGCCGGCAAATCGATGCTGGCCGCCCGGCTGCCCGGCCTGCTACCCGACCTGTCGGCGAGCGAGGCGCTGGAGGTCAGCACCATCCACAGCATCGCCGGGCTGCTGACCGACGGGAAGATGGTGCAGCGTCCCCCATTCCGCGAGCCGCATCATTCGGCGAGCCAGGCCGCCATCGTCGGCGGCGGCCCGCGCGCCAAACCGGGCGAGGTCAGTTTGGCGCATCGGGGCGTGCTGTTCCTGGACGAGATGCCCGAGCTGCCGCGCCAGTCCCTGGAAGCGCTACGGGCGCCGATCGAGACCGGGCGCACCACCGTGGCGCGGGCCGCCGGCCACTACACCTATCCGGCGCGGTTCCAGCTGGTCGCTGCGATGAACCCGTGCCGCTGCGGCCACCTGGGCGACCCCGGACGGGAATGCCGCAAGGCACCGCGTTGCGGTGAGGAGTACATGGCCAAGATCAGCGGCCCGATGCTCGACCGCATCGACCTCACCGTCGAGGTCCGTCCGGTCGCTGCCACCGAGATCGCCCGGGCGCCGGCGGGCGAGAAGAGTCGCGACGTCGCCTGCCGTGTGGCGTGCGCGCGCGCACGGCAACACCGGCGCCAGGACGGGCTGTGCAACGCCGAGGCCAGCCCGGAGCATTTTCCGCTCAGCGAGGCGGCCCGCAGCCTGGGCGAGCAGGCGGCCGAGCGACTGGGGCTGTCGGCACGCGGCTTCACCCGGTTGCTCCGCGTGTCGCGCACGGTTGCCGACCTCGAGGATTGCGAGGAGGTGCAGCGTCCGCACGTCGCCGAAGCCCTCGGCTACCGCCGCCGTGCTCCGGCCCGCATCGGGTAACGTATCGGTGATCGCCGCGAACGATCTGGAACAAAACAGGCACAAGCTCGTTGTGGCGGCATGACAAGCAATCCGAAGACCGACGTCAAATCCGATCCGTCCACCGAGCAGGACCCGCCGTCGAACACGGTCAAGAATCCGGACAACTGGACAACCGGTGAGGAAACCATGACCGGAGCCCAGGCCTCCTACCTCAAGACACTCTCGGAGGAGGCTGGCGAGCCGTTCGATGACACCCTGACCAAGGCGGAAGCCTCGAAGCGGATCGATGCCCTGCAGTCCGCCACCGGACGCGGCAAGAACCACTGATACCTGCCGGAGGCTTCGGCGACGCATCCTATTACGCCGCCGAGGCCGCCCGTAGAACGGCCAATCCGCCCTCCAGATCGGCGATTAGATCATCCGGAGGTTCGAGCCCGATATGCAAACGTAAGCCGGGTCCATCCTCGGATCCTGCGCCCGGGTATCTTGCGGTACGCGTGATGATGCCGGTGCTTGGCAACGCCAGGCTTTCGTAGCCGCCCCACGATGCGCCAAGGCCAAATACGCCCAACGCCGCCGCCATGTCCTCGACCGCGGCGGCGGCATAGCCGACCTTGAACTTCACCCCGAACAGGCTGCCGGCGCCGCTGAAATCGCGAGCCCAGAATGCGTGGCCAGGGCTATCGGGCAATGCCGGGTGCAGCACCCGCGCCACTTCCGGCCTCCCCTGCAGCCAGCGCGCCACCTCCAGGGCCGAGCGCGATTGCCGCTCCAGCCGCACCCCCATGGTACGCAGTCCGCGCAGCGTCAGCCAACACTCATCCGGGCTCGCGTACTGGCCCATTTGTACCGTCGCATCCCGCACCACCACCCAATCCGCCTGGTCGACCACGGTGATGGCGCCCACCACGGAATCGGCGTGGCCGGACGGATACTTGGTCAGGGCCTGGATCGACACGTCGACGCCGTGCTCGAACGGTTGGAACACGTGGATGCCCCAGGTGTTGTCCAGCATCAGCTTGGCGCCATGGTCGTGGGCCACCTGCGCCAGCATGCGCACATCCTGCACCTCGAAGCTGTGGCTGCCCGGGCTTTCCGCGAACAACACCTGCGTGGTGGGCCGCATCAGCGCCTGCAGCTCGGCCTGCTCGAGCAGCGGATCGTAATAGGTCGTTTCGACCCCCAGCCGACGCAGCATGGAGTCGCAGAACCGGCGTGTCGGGCCGTAGACGCTGTCTGGCATCAGGCAATGGCCGCCCGCACCCAGGAAGGCCAATAGCGGCGTGGTGCAGGCGGCCAGCCCCGATGACACTACCTGGGTGTGCCGGCCGCCCTCGATCGCGGCGATCGCCTCCTCCAGCATCGCCTGGGTCGGACCACCCATCGCGCCGTAGATCAGCGCGTGCTCGTAACGCTGCGCCGAGCGCGCGCGCATCGCCTCCATGCTCTCGTAGAGCACGGTCGAGCCGCGTGCGACCGGCGGGTTGACGAAGCCGGGCTCGGTGTCGGCCGGCCGGCCGAGCCGAACCAGCTTGGCGTTCAGGGCTGCCCACCCGTCATCCGACACTGGCGGCTCGCCCGCCGCCGTCATCGCACCACCTCGGCGCCGATCCCGACCGCGCGCGGCTGGCCGGACTGCGCCCATTCGGTCCAGGACCCGTCATACAACGCGCCCGGATCCTCGCCGCAGACCGCAAGGCCCAACGACAGCACCGACGCGGTCAGCCCGGAGCCGCAGCTGGTCATCACCCGGTCGCCCGGCGCCACGCCGGCCGCGGCGAAGCGCGCCCGCAGCACCTCCACCGGCAGGAACCGGATGCCGTCCTGCAACAGCTCGCCGAACGGCAGGCTCACGGCGCCCGGGATATGCCCCCCCGCCAGCCCGGGACGGGGCTCGGGCGTCGTTGCCTCGAACCGGCCGCGGCGGCGCTGCGACTCACCGAGCACCCGCGGCGCCGCGAAC
>CAXUBN010000041.1:0-11716 GCA_964249255.1 uncultured Acetobacteraceae bacterium
GGCCTGCTCCCGGCGCCGGTGCGTCGCGGGTTCGGCTGGCGGGAGCCTGCCTGTGGGATGTCGTCGCCGTTCGAGGGATGACTGCGGCCGGTGGGACCCGCGGTCAGGCTTCCAGGGCCGGCACGTCCGCCTCGGCGTATCCGGGGCCTTCGAGCAGCTCGGCCTCGGCGTGGCTGACCTTGATCGCGTCCAGCACGGCCTGCGGGTCGGCGGGGACCGCCATGGCGGCGGCCTCGCGGTCGACGCGGTCGCGCAGGTTCGGGTTGTCGCGGCGCATCTCCTCCAGGAGCTCGATCACCTTGGCGGTCTTCTGCTCGTTGAGGATGGCCAGCTCCAGGGTCAGCTGCTCGCGGTGCTGGGCGAGCTGGTCGGCGCGGCGCTGGGTGGTGAGGATCAGGAGCGCGATGTAGAGGGCGGCCAGCCCGACCAGGCCGTCGAACCAGACGAAGGGCGGCGGGTCCGGGGCCGGGCCGCCCATCCAGGCCAGCAGCAGGTTGCCGCCGATCCAGAGCATGATCAGGCAGGTCAGCGCGCCGATGAAGCGCGGCTGGCCGACCAGGCCGGTCATGCGGTCGACCATGCGCTGCAGGCGGGTGGAGGCCTGATGGTGCTCGGCGTGCAGGCGGGCGATCGACTGGATCGTGCCCTCGATGTGGGCCGGGAGGATCGGGGTCAGGTCTTCCATGGATCCTTCCGGGATGCCGCCCGCCGGTCGGGCCGTGGCGCCGTGCGGCCGGGCTCCCGCGCCCGGGAGGAGCCATAGGGTGTCATGGCCCGTCGGGATAGTGCCGATCCGGGACACGTCGGTGCGGGGGCGTCGTCGGCCGGATCAGACCGGGCCGGGTCGGGGACGATCCAGGCGCCTTGGCGTGGTGGATGCCGGCACGACGACGGAGACCGGTCGTGCACGACGTCGTGGGCCACCCGCGGGATGCGGCGCCCGCCGCGGGTGCGTACCGGCGTTAAGAATGGGGCTGAAGAGACGTCATCGTGCTAATACTCGCGGGCCGTATTCCGGCCGGGGGCCAGAAAAATGGCAGATCACAGGGTCGTCATCGACTACAAGGGCTTCAAGCTGACTGGGGTCAACTTCGGCGGTCGCTGGAACGTCACCGTGATGTCGAGCCAGCCGCGCCTGCTGGGGCTCGTGCCGCAGAACAGCACGGTCCACGCGGAGGGCAAGGACGAGGCCTTCGCGCTGGCCCGGGGCGTTGCCGAGGATGCGCTGCGGTCGCGGCTGCGCCCGAGCTAGACGACGGTCACGGCCGGCAGCCGGCGGCGATCATGATCGCCGCCATCGGCAGGTTGCGATCCCCCTTCCCCTTCCAGCAACTCCCCCGCACCCGTCGCTGCGGCAGATGGGAGTCGTGCCGGCGGCGATCGGCCGCGGTGGTGGGGCCGGGGTGTGCGGTGGCGGCGGGTCGGCATGCGGTCGGTGTGCCCCGGTGGTGCTGGGGGCGGAGGCTACGCCGTCCCAAGGGTGAGGGTGCGATGAAATCGCGAGCCCGGGCAGTCAGACGAGGGGTTGGGGACGATCCGGCGTGGTGTCATGAAATGGTGTCATGAAGTCGCGCTGGCGGTTCTGGTCGGGGGCCGCCGTCGGAGGGCGTTCGAGGGAGGCGCTCCCCCGACGACCATGCGAGGGGGGTTGACGAACGGTGGGGTCGCGTTCGTCGGCCACGCGAGGAAGACGATCGGGTAGCAGTGGGACGAACCGAACAGTTGCGCTCGATCCATGCTCAACGGCCATGTCGACCCGGTCGGCATCCCGGAAGCTTCATGGCGGATGAAGGGCGAGGCCGAGCGCGCCAGAGCCGAGCGCCGCGACACCGTGATCCGGGTTCTGATCGTCAAGTAAGTGGACGATGAGTCCCAGCCAGGAATCGTCGAGTGCAGACGTATCAGTCGTTCAATACTTAGTTCGCCCGTGCCATGCACCGACAGCATCTGGCCCCGGTTAGGTGTGGTTGGCTGTCGCATCATCTTCACTGCCCTCGACGACAGTGGGCGGGAACTGCGGCAATCGATATCGAACAACCGTGAGTCTCAATGCCGTCAATGGCGACACGCGCTTTGAGGTTCTTGCGGATCAGATAGATTCAGGGCCCTTCACGGTCCTAGGCTAGAGGCTGTTACGGACCTCGCTCCAGTTGTGCCGGATCCCTGCCGGGACGGCAGGTGGCGGTGTCCTGCAAGAGGACTGTATGTCTGGATACGGGATCACGAAACCTCGGGATGAGAATGTTCCGGTCCGGTAAATTCAGTAGCCGTCGTCATGACGGCCTCCATATTGCAAGGTATCCGGAGGGCACGGATGTCGAGGCTGCCGTTGTTGTCGGAGGTGCAGATGCGCCGCCTGCGCCGATTCTTCCCGAAGTTGATAGTCCTTGAAATTGGGTGTGGGCAAAGCGTCTCCATGTCGCCAGATCATCCTGATATGCTCGCATGAAGTGCCAGTGCCCGAGGCGTAAGCGATGGTGAACCTGTCATCTCGACTTCAACAGGAGGGACCTGCGTCGACATGCGGATGGGGATCTGGAGCTACGTCGCGATCTACCTTACGGGGATGGCGACGCCGTTGATCCCGAAGATGTTGCCGATCCGTCACGTGTCGCCACAACCGCTCCGCCGATGGATCTTCGCCTCTGCGGACGGAGATCCATGCCCACAGAAATCAGGCTGCCCACCCCGTCCGTGCACGGACGGTAGCTACCGTGTCCTGGTCCCGACGGGCGTACTTGCCATTCCCGACACCTACAGCGGTGGTCTCGACCATGGCTTCCTTCCTGGTCGAGGGGGCTTTGTCTTCATGTGTCCCAACATGAAGCCGGCAACCGAAGCATTGGCCAACATGAGCGAGCTGGATGCCATCCACCTGATAGATCATGGCTTGACCCGCTTCTGGCTCTGCGAGTTCCCCTACACGGGCCTTGGTCCTACCTGGGATTGCGGTAATCCCGCCATGAGCTTCGAGTTCAACGCCACTCATCTATCGAAAGGCTATAACATAGATGCGGCAGAAGATATAGTAGCATCCTACAGAAGTCGCGTTCCCATCATCAGCAAGATTCACTACCAGAACGGTGACTACATCAGGGATGACTACGTAGGAGGCGTCAACTGCGACTCCAAGGGTTGCAACGGCGTGTTCGACGTCAGCTGCGGCCCGTATTCCTCATATTGCGAGATGGAAATGGAGGTGCATGATCCGCAAGTGCGTGTTCATGGTCTAATCCCCCCTGCAGCCAGTGGTCAGGCGGCGTTCCTTGCGCAAGCAGAAGAGGTCGGACGCCTGATCAACGTATGGTATCGTCACGATCCCGAAAACGTGGATCTCGTTCAGTACCTGTCCGAACGCCCTCATCGAAGCTCGTCGCGGTGAAGCAGGCGGGCTGCTGCGTTCAACCATCGGCATGCGTGGCGGTGGCCAGGGAAGCGTACCGGCACGCGGCGTCAGCGGCCCCCGGTCACCGCTCCGTCCGCCCCACGCATGAAGCTCCAGGAGGCCACCTCGGTGCGACGTCCCGTCTTCGCCCTCGTCTGCTGTGTCCTGGCCTCGACCCCGGCCTGGGCGGTCTATACCGACGACCAGCTGATCGACCGCGTCCGGCAGGCCGTGATCAGGAACCACCTGGTCACCAACCCGGACTGCATCGACTACGTCATCAGGCGCAAGATCAAGCCCCGGATCGACGAGGTCGACCTGCTCGACCATACCGGGATCGCGGCGGGCGGGGTCAAGTGCGGCGGCGACCCCAACTTCGGCGTCACGCTGTTCTCGGTCGCCGTCGACCGGTTGAACAACGGCATGGCATCCAATGCGGCCGACCCAGGCGACGACTTTCCCGAAGGCTTCAAGATGTTGAAGTAGACCTCGGGCGGGGAATATCCATGGCAGCGGACGACAGAACCCCGAGCGCACCGGTCGGCATCGGGCAAGCGAACGACCCGGCCGACGTCAGGCACGTGCAGCACCTGCTGAACGAGCGTCAGGCGCATGGCGGTGAACGGCTCGCTCAGGACGGCGTCTTCGGCCCCCGCACCACGGCGCGGCTCATCGAGTATCAGCGCGATACGGTCGGGATGTCGCGGCCGGATGGCGTCGCCGATCCCCACGGTCCGACGATGCGGTCGCTGTCTGGACAGGCTGCCGATCAGGGTGTCGGCGTCGATGCCCACTCGACGGCGCATCCCGCGTCACACAGGTCCGGTGGCGCCGAAGGGTTCATCCAGGAGATGCTTCCCGTTGCGCGACAGGTCCACGAGAAGTGGAACATCCCGACGTCCGTGGTGATCGGACAGGGCGCCCATGAGTCGCAGTGGGGTCAGGTTGCGCCGGGGAACGAGTACTTCGGCGTCAAGGCCCATGGCACAACCGGCCCCACCAGGAAGCTCGGAACCCATGAGGACGACGCGAAGGGCCACCATTTCGAGAAGGCCAGGTTCCGAGCATACGGCTCCATGGCCGAGGCCGGGGATGACTACGGCAAGTTCATGACCAGTCAGCCGCGATACAAGCACGCCTTCGAGCACACGGACGATCCGCACCGCTTCGTGCAGGAAATCGGCAAGGCTGGTTGGGGGACTGACCCGCACTATGCCGAGAAGGTCAACAGCATCATCAGGCACCACAACCTGACGCAGTACGACGCACCACATCAGGCCGCGGCTACGTCTGCCGCACCAACCGGAACTGTAGGTCATCCGCCAGCCGCCACTTCGGAACCACGGGTCACGCTCCCGGATGCCAAGGCGCTATGGGCTGCCGTGGCCCAGCGCGGGCGGGATGCGGCTGCCGCGAACGCGGCGACCGCAGCGCAGGCTGGACAGCAGGTGTCCGCGCCCACGCAACAGATCAACGCGCCGACAGTGCGCCTCAGGTACTGAAGGAGCAGATCCGACATGAGGAACCCGTGGGTGATGCACCGGGGACTGGCTTTCGCCGCCTCACTTGTCGCCCTGGCCGCTCCCGCGATGGCGGTCGACACCGACGACCAACTCGTCGACCGCGTGCGCCGGGCGGTGATCCGGCACCACCTGTCCGACAGATCCGACTGCATGAACTACCGGATCGTCCGGAACGTGCATCCACGGGTCGACGAGGTGGACGTCTTCGAGCGTCACGATGCGACGTGCGGTGGCGACCCCGGCACGCAGCCGCGGCTGTTCAGCTTCATCGTCGATCGGCAGACCGGGGAGATGGCCACGACCGCCCTGGATCCGGACGGTCTCCAATACGTGCGCCTGAAGTAGTGCTCACGCCGCCATCACCACCTCCTCCCCGGTCACATCCCTCCGCGGCCGCAGGACCTCGTCGCGGCGGCCGTGACGGTCGCGCAGGGTGCGGTCGAACCCCCAATGGAGTGCCATTCATCCCAGAAACGGACGGCTTCCGGTCCTATGCGTCGCTTCAGGACGCGGCGGACGACTACGGCCGGTTCCTGAACACCCAGCCGCGGTTCAAGACGGCCCTCGCGCATACGGACGACCCGCACCGGTTCGTCCAGGAGATCGGGAAGGCTCATCATGCCACCGATCCCCACTACGCCGCGAAGGTCACGGGGATCATCGACCAGCACGGTCTCACCAAGTATGACGTGGCGCCGAAGCGGGTCACCGGATCGTCGCAGCACTCCCAAGCGGCGGACCCGGATCGATCCTCCACGGCCCAGCCGGGGACAGCCGCACCGTTCGATGCCAGATCGCATTGGCTGGAGCTGGCCAAAAGGGGTCATGAGACAGCGGCAGCGAGGCTCACGACCGCACCGAGCCAGGAGCCGTCGACAATCTCGGCACCAGCGCCGAAGTTGCGCCTCAAGCAGTGAGGGGAACGCAACGATGGAAAGATCGGCAAGTTGCATCCCGGACCCTGGCGGCCACCACGCTCCTGATGTGCGTCACGACCCCGGCGTGGGCGGTCTATACGGACCAGCAGTTGCGCGAGCATGTCCGTCAGGCCGTCATCGACCACCACCTGTACGTCCAGCCGGATTGGATGGAGTACATCATCACCCGGAAGGCTCGGCCAGGCGTGGACGAGGTCGAGCTGCGCGAGGACCACGAGAGTGCCGAATGCGGCAACGATCCTCGCTCGGCGCACCGCCTCTTCGAGGTCTACGTCGACCGCAAGACCGGCAAGATGGCCACCGATGCGGCGGATCCGGTCGACGGAGGCCTGCAGGTCCTGAAGTAGTCCTCGGGCCGCCATCGCCTCCGGCCGGTTCCCACCACCCACCCCGGCCACCTCGCACGCAGCCGCAGGATCCCGTTCCTTGAGTTGCGGTCTGCAGCTTGCTGGGGCGCCACGAGGGCCATGACGACATCCACTTCCAGGACGTGGACCGCCTCGTTGCGGTTTTTCCTGGCTGACGTGACCGCCATGGAAGGGCTGATGACGCGATGACGCAGGATGTCGAGATCATCGTCGGTGGCAGCCTGGAGGAGGACGGCGCGGCCTGGACGGCGTTTGAGCGCGGCGAGGACGTGACGCCATCCCGCGTGCTCGCCTTCGAGGGCTGGGAGGGGATGTCGGCCGTCCTGACCGGCAAGCGGTATCGCCTGCTTCGCCATCTCCTGGTCATCCGGAACCGTCCGCGAGCGCCTTGGCGCGGTCGCTGGGACGCCAGTTCAGACAGGTGCATGGCGATGTGGTCGCTCTGGAAGTTGCGGGCTTGGTGGACCGTTCAGGGGGAGGCGTGAGAGCCACGGCTGACCGCATCCGCGCGGAGATCGTCCTTTAAAGTCAGTCCCCCGCCACCGCACCGTGGGGGCCCAACAGGTCCCTCTGCGTTTGCCGCATGATCCTGTTGCCCTCCGTCAGGCTCTCGATGCCCTGCCGGCTACGCTCCAGGCACTTGCGGGTCGTGTCGCCGTCGGGGTCGTGGCTGCGCAGGGTGCCATCCTCCAACTGGCGGACGGTTCGCTCCAGAAGCTCGATCTGCTCCTCGTTGCGGGCGATCTGGGTCTCGATGCAGTTCCAGAGGCGCCGATCGACGCCGGTCAGCAGGGCCATCCCGTCGTTGATCCGGGTCTGCCAGCCCGGTCCCGATGCGCGTAGCCGTTCCAGGACACCGGGATGGAGGCGCACGTTGATCTGTTCCTTGCGGGCATCGAGCGGCGGGCGGCCGCGGCCGCGCCGCACGAACCTGTCACCATCGAAGACCTCGGCCCCATCCAGCATCCCGGCGGTCAGTTCCGGCGCGTCGTCCGGGTCGATCACGTCAGGGGAACCAGGCTGTCTCTTCGCGAGCATGTGCATGCCTCATGGAGATGATGCGGCGGGTGCCGCCGCGGGGGGTCCAGACGATCACCACGCATCGGCCGATCAGGTGCCCGGCGGTGATGAACCGGTCTTCCTCGTAATCGAACCGCCCATCCTGGACGGTGACGGTGCGGCCCTCGAACACCGTCCCGGCATCGGCGAAGTCGAGCCCCCGGTCCTGCAGGGTCGCCGCGCGCTTTGCCGGGTCAAAGCTGATGTCCACATAATTATCGTATCCCCAAATAATCCGGGGTGCAAGGACCAACCGCTCACGGAGACTGCGGCCGTGCCGCGCATCCCTGATCGCCCCTCCGCGCCAGGACCTTCGGAACGTGTCGGGAGGAAGGGCATCCTGCCGGTATGCGACCCACCTCCAGCAGATCGAACGGGAGGCCGTACATTTACCGGTGCTTAGGAGGCTGGCATGACCGTGGTCGAGGAGATCTGCACCATCACCGCCAAGGGCCAGACGACGGTGCCCAAGGCTGTCCGGCAGGCCCTCGGGGTCGGCTATGGCGGCCGGATCGCGTTCCGGGTGCAGGAGGGCAGCGTCACCATCCATGCCCTGCCGGAGGATGAGGGGGACCCGGCGCTACAGCCCTTCCTGAGCCTCCTGGCCGCCGATCTCGCTGCCCGTCCCGGCGATGCCGTCCGTCCCATCACGGAGGACCTGGCCGGCCGCATGGCGGCCCTCGCGGACGAGGCGGGAGGCGGGGATCCGGATGCTCCGATCGCGGGCGAGGTGACGCTGTAGGTCATCACCCGGTGCTGGAGCGGAACGGGTGGCGCCTCTACGCCCACCCGCCGTTCCTGGAACAGCTGGGGCGGCTCCTGGCCAGCGTGGAGCGGGCCCGGCGGTCCGACCCGGCCGGATGGCAGGGCAAGGCCGATGCCCGCCTGCTATCGGGCTTGAGGACGTTGCTGCTGGAGCGCGTCCCGCGCGATCCGCTGGCGCCGGAGTTCCGGCAGGGCGGCACGCTGGGCCGGGACCGGCGGCATTGGTTTCGGGCCAGGTTCGGTGGCAATCGGTTCCGGTTGTTCTTCCGGGCCGATTCCCAGGCCCGCGTGATCGTCTACGCCTGGGTCAACGACCGCGACACCCTGCGCAAGGCCGGTGCCGGGACCGATCCCTACGCGGTGTTCACGCGGATGCTGGCGAGCGGCAATCCACCCGATGACTGGCCTGCCCTCCTGGCTGCGGCACGGCGGTTCGCGGTGCCGGATGAGAATGGAAACCGAACCACACGCCTCGCGTGAGCGGGAGCGAGACCATCCGGATGGCGCCATCCGGAACCGCTCGTCGGGGTCGGCGGCTCCGTCCACCCTTCCAGACGCCCGTCATCGCGGACAAACGAGCAGGGATCAGCCTGGATGAGGGTCGGGATCGGCTTCCTGATCGCCAGGCAGAACCCGACCGCACGAAGAATAGCACGGCGTTGACCAGTTCCCGCGTCGACGCCTTGCGCGGCCTCTGGGATCAACGGGGTGATCAGGGCCCACTGCCCGTCGCTCAGGTCAGTGTTGTAGGCGTGTCGCTTTGGCTTGCGTCTGGGCAACGGCATCGGCCGCCATAGTCATCCGACGACTCATGACTCACACCCAGCCCGCGCCGGGAAGAGCCTTCTCAAACGTGTTCTAAGTTACGCCGTTGCATTACTGACCAAAAGATAGATCCCCCCACTATTCCGTATAGGCTGTGAGCTGCGACGAATATTATTCGTGCCTGGGTTGTATCCAAACCATGGACTATCTCCAGCATTAGCAGGGATGGTAAAATAGCAGTCAAGATACCTCCAATTATGTAGTAAATTAGCGACCCGATCGTGAATATTTCAGCCAAGAAGCACAAGATGGCGGCAGGAATTATAGCGGAAGAAAAGGTTAAAAATAGGTACATGGGTAGTGATGCAAATGTTTGCAGAATAAGGTGAATAAGTGAGATGGTCCAAGGAAAATTAGTACTCGACTCATATCCACCCTGCCATCTCCAAATATCATCCCCACCTTCAACAGCAAGGACAGTGGTGAAAACAGCCAACAAATATCCTTGGATAAACGAATTTAGGTTAAACGATGAGCTTCGAACCGTTCGATCAGTCATGAACGCCAATCCTCGGCAGTGATGCGCATCTATCTAAAGTGGCGCACTTCGTAAGCCACACGTATTAGGCCATATGGATTAGCGGACTGTGGGCAATCAGCATCATCCCATTAGCCGGATGTGGATGTGTCGCCGTCCCGTGGCTTACCTGAACCGCCGCGATGCCGGGTCCGGCAGATTGGATGTTCGCCATGGAAGCTGTGCTACCGACAGCGCTAGTGGTAGTGCTGCTGGTGCTGCTTCCAGAGGCGTTCATGGTCGTGGATATGATATTGGACCAGAAGGCTTCCGCAGAAGTAAGATCGTCAGGAACACCCGCCGGCAGCGTGAATGTGGGAGCATTTGGATCACCTGCTGCATAGAAGGTTATGTTGCCAGACGCATCCGTCACTTGCGTGCCGGTAGCATTCTGATCTGTGGCAGAGTCGTAGAAGATACCATAGGCAATCTGTTCCGTTGTCGCGCCAGCGCTGTTGTAATAATCTTCATCCCAAGTTCCGTCGGTGTTAGCGTCATAGTTGATGCCGCTGCCGTCAGCATTGTTCACAGAGATCGATGATACTGAGGAAGTTCCCGGAATAAAGTTCATGAAATCTTGTGTCCAACTTCCGGAAGCCGGCGTGAAGTCGACGTAGTTAAGGACAGGCGAGCTACCGGACGATGTTACATAAAAGTTTTCAAATCCCTCGGCATGACCCGTTGCGTCGTAGGCGGTGGCGCTTCCGCCGGACTGCGCCTCATCGCTTGATGCAACTCCCGATTCATATTCCAGACCATTAGCACCATAAAACGCTGTGTTCACGGTGACGAGACTGTCCTCATCAGTGACCTCACTCTGCATATATGAATAGTCCGTATTGCTGACCGTCACAAAGTAGTCATAACTGGAAGTCTCAGGAGTTCCGGTCCAATTACCTACAGAAGGGAGGATGCTGGCATCTCCGAGGCCGATAACGGGATTCGCGCTTGCGGAACTCACCGTATTAGACAGCCCAGCGAGGCTGACGTTGTTGTCTTGTCCGTCCAACACGATGCTGCCGCCATCGATCCCATCGATGTCAGGAGCATTTGCGAAAGTGATAGAATTGTCATTACCGCCAATGAAGACGGAGGCATCGGATCCTGCGGTGACGAAACCATTGACACCTACCAGGACAGCAACACTCTGGCTTCCAAGTGCGGTCAAGGACGACCCATCACCGCCAATCATCAGTGCCGGGGCAGTGGAGGGCGCGGTATTGGACGACCCGTTGATATCTAGAAAGATGGACGGAGTGCCTTCAATGGTGAAGGGCGTAGGGTAGAGTTGCGTAGGAACGGCAAAGCTACTGCTCGACACGCCATCAGACAGCGAGATGGTCACGCTGTTCAGGCCGGAGAACTGTCCGGCGCCGACGGTAATATCACTCAGCACACCGTCCGAGCTGATCAAGGTAGCATTGTAGGTGACGCTGGATGATGGGTCATCGCTTGGCGCAGCTAGAGCATTCGGTGTCGTGCCACTTCCCAGACCCGCCGCCGCATTTCCATCCGCAAAGCCGAGGTTGATATTAGCTTCATTAGCTTGACTTAAACCGTAGATGCCAGACGTATCTTTTCCAAAGTTAGTGAGGCCCCCAACGATCTCGGTCGCTAATAGCGGCGTGTCTGATCGTGCCGTGACATATCCAAGATACCAAGAAGCTGCATCCGTAAATGCTGGCACATATAAGCCCGATGGCACTCCGTAGAAACTACTACGTTGCAGATCCTCCTGAGCTCCTCTGGAGAATAGACCGGTGATCATGCCAGCTGCGCCCTCAATCCCCGAAGCGGGATTGTCGGGATCGGGAACTGACTCCGCAACGGTCGCAACTTGTGCCGCTATGCTATCAGCATGCGCTTGTGACCAGCCGCTGGGAACAACAAGATAGTTTTGAGGATTAAAAGAGACTGGATCTTGTCGATCTTGCAATGAGCTTGAGGTATAGAAACCGAAATTCTGAGATCCTCCGGAGACTGGATCTACAACATCTTGCCCATTAAACTGAAGGCATTGAGCAGCGATCGTCTGCACAGCTACATTCGCATCGGTTTGAGGATTAGTTACTCCAACTCAGAACGGCCCAGTAGTAACAGTGGCCATAGTAGCCCCCTCTAAATGCAAATTATTATCTCGCGGACTCGGAAATCCTTATCTGAATAAGAAAACTCGAATGAACCTACTGTCATCTAAAGTTTTCGTGATCAACAGCCAGGTCAAGCTGTTTCGTGTTCGTGTCTGCAGGAAGTACTCAACCACCACATGGTCAGCTAAACCCAGGGGCAGGGCCCCTGGGCTTCCCTTCCCTACTGACAGGCGAGGCATTCCTCGT
>CAXUBN010000042.1:0-11527 GCA_964249255.1 uncultured Acetobacteraceae bacterium
CGGATCGAGCGAATGGGTGGTGGTCCAGGTCAGGTAGCCGAGATAGGCGATCATCACGCAGGGAATGCCCCAGCAGAAGATCTCGATCCTCACCGAATGGCCCCAGTCCGGCTGGTAGCGGCCGGGGCCGCCCTCCCGGTAGCGCCAGGCGAACCACAGCGTGAGCACGATCACCGGGACCACGATCAGCAGCATGACGTAGAAGGAGGTGAGGATCAGCCCCTTCTCTTGCATGCCGATCGCGCCCTTGGGGTCGAGGATCGAGTGGTTGCACCCGCCCAGCGCCGCCATGGCCGCCAGGGCAAGGGCCCTGGATAAGATCGGCAGTCTTCTCGTCGTCATTCCTCGCCTCGCCTCGTCCGCCGTCACGCGACTTCTCGTCGATCATGTCCGTGAACGGCGTCTTTTGCCGTGGTCGTCAGACCTGGACCGGATCCCGCCGTCGTGCCGCAGTGCACAATATGCCCGTCCGGGCCAGACTGCCAGTTTCGTATTGCCTTTATGGTGATCCGATCACTTCGCCGCCAGTCTCAGACGCCCCGCAACACGCTCATGGCCCATCAACGGCAGCAGATGACCGAGCTCCGGTCCGCTTTCCTCAGAGGTCAGCGCCAATCTCAGTGGATGAAACAGCGGCCGGCCGCTCCGGCCGCTCGCCTCGCGCAGTGCCGCGGTCCATTCACTCCAGGTCGCGTCGGTCCACGGCCGCTCCGGCTCGTCGGGCGGCAGTGCGTCCAGCGCCTGCAGCAGAAAGGTTTCCTCCCCATCCTGCACCGGCGGCACCACGCTGCCGCCGACCACCTCCCACCAGTGCCGCATCTCCGATAGCAGGTCGACGTTGCCGCGCACGGCGTTCCAGAACGACTCGGTGGCGCCCTCCGGCAGGCGGTCGCACACCCGCTCGAACGGCATCAGGTGCATGGTGCGCCGGTTCAGCGCCAGCAGCTGGCGCATGTCGAAACGAGCCGCCGACTTCGACACCGTGCGGACGTCGTAGTGACGGGCCAGCTCCCCGAACTGGAGCGGCTGCGGGTCCTCCGAGGTACCGAGCCGCGCCAGGTAGGCCAGCAGCGCGGTGGGTTCGATCCCGTCCTGGCGCAGCGCCCGCAGCGACAGCCCCTCGAACCGCTTGGACAGCTTGCCGCCCGCCTCGTCCAGCAGCAGCGGCAGGTGCGCGAACGTGAACCGGTCCGGTCGGCCGCCCAGGGCGGCGGCGATGTCGAGCTGCACGCCGGTGTTGGTGAGGTGGTCCTCGCCGCGCAGCACGTGGGTGATGCCGAGCTCGAGGTCGTCCACCACCGAGGCCAGGGTGTAGAGCACCGTGCCGTCGGCGCGGATCAGCACCGGGTCGGACACGGCGGACAGCTTCACCTCGGTCTGGCCCTGCACCAGGTCGTCCCATCGCACGGCGCCGTCGGACAGCCGGAACCGCCAGTATGGCGTCTTGCCGTTCGCCTCCGCCTGCGCGCGCTGCTCCGGTGTCAGCCGCAGCATGGCGCGGTCATAGACCGGCGGCCGGTGCTGGCGCAGCCGCTGCTCGCGCTTGGCGCGCAGCTCCTCCTCGCTCTCGAAGCAGGGGTAGAGCCGCCCGGTCTGCTTCAGGCGGGCCGCCGCCGCCTGGTAGCGCTCGATGCGGTCGGACTGGCGCACCAGCTCGTCCCATTCCAGGCCAAGCCAGCGCAGATCCTGCTCGATGCCGACCGCGTGCTCGGCACGGGACCGCTCAGGATCGGTGTCGTCGATCCGCAGCAGGAAGCCGGCGCCGTGGCGGCGCGCATGCAGCGCATTGGCCACCGCCTGCCTCGCGTTGCCCACATGCAGCAGCCCGGTCGGGCTCGGTGCGAAACGTAGCTTCACCGTCCGTCACTCGTCCTCTTCGTCGTCACCGCCGCTGCGTCGCGGGTCCAGCGATCGCCAGTCCCGCTCCGCCTCGTCGCCGGGCGTGCCGGCAAAGCCGTCCAGCTCGTTCGCCGACCGCCACCCATCCTCGCCAGCCTCCGCCACCTCGGCGTCCTCGCCAAAGGCGAACCAGGCGGCCAACACCTCGCGCGACGTGGCGCCGGGCACCCGGCAGCGTTCGACGCTGTCGCGCACATAGGCACGACAGAACGCGTTCGCCAGCGGCAGGGTCGGGAAGCCCTTGACCTCCTCGACCACGTCGTCCGGGGTGGCGCCGGACAGGTCCAGGATGCGCACCCGCCAGCCGTCCTCGGGTACCTCCGGCTCGGCGTTCATGCCGCCGTTTCCCCGGGGCCCGCATCGCGCAACAGGAACTCACGCCCGACCTTGACCCGCGGCACCCCGTCATAGGCCACGATGTCGGCGGTGGCGTAGGTTTCGGACCAGGCATCGGGGATGAAGCTGCCGGTTCCGACCACGTCAATCGGCGCCCGCGCGTCCGCCATCACCAGGCACTTGGCCACGCCGAAACCGGACGAGGCGACGATGCGAACCTTCGGGAAGCCGGCCGCGTCCAGCGCATCGCGCATGTGCCAGATCGCCGCCGCCGACACCCCGGTGCCGACCAAGTGGCGCAGCTCGGTCTCGCTGCGGTAGCGCCGGATCGCGCCCGGCACGTGCCGCTCGATCACGGCGTAGCTCCGCTGCGGATCGAGTTCTTCGAGAAAACGGCCGCCATGGGTATCGAGCCGGACGGCGATCCGGCCCGCTGCCGCCAGCTCCGGGAAGCGCCGGCACACCGCGAGTCCATCGCTGACCTCCTGACCGAAGTAGTCGGTCAGCACGGTGAGGTCGGAGTCCGGATGGGTCTCGTGGAACATCTCGGCCGCGCGCAGGGTGGAGCCGGCATAACCGATCAGCGCATGCGGCATGGTGCCGAAGCCGGCGGCGGCGCCGTAATGGTGTGCGGTGGCGTCGTTGGCGCAGCCGGTGAAGCCCTGCGCCCCTTCCCGCTGCGCGGCCCGACCGCCGACCGCGGCGGCATAGGCCATCATCTCCTGCATGGCAAAGCCGGCGCAGTGCCGCGCTTCCATCGCCAGGAACCGCGCCTTCGGCAGCGCCAGGCACATCTGGTAGGCGTTGTGGGCGGCGACGCAGGGCGGGCCCAGCCGCTGCAGCAGCAGCGTTTCCAGGTCGACCAGACCGCGGAAGCTGCCGGTGACGTAGAGGAGCGGCTCGCCGGCGCCGACCCAGTCGCCCTCGGCGAAGCGCGGCTCGCACAGGATATCGAGGCCGCGCGCCGCCGCTACGGTGGCAAGCCAGTCGGTCATCAGCCGGTGCGCCGCGATCACCGGCCGGCGCAGGAACAACGCATAGGTGACGCGGGCATCGCCATACCGCTCGACGATCGCCCGGGTGCGGTTGAAGTAGGCGTCGGTGCGCGCCGCGATGAGCGCATCCGATGGCTGCGGCTCCCCTGTCAGCGGATCCATGCCCGATGGCCTCACGCCCGGCGTCTCCACGACCGGTGTCTCCACGACCGGCGCCGGGTCGGTCATCGGCCGGCCCCGCGGCGGCGGGCGGTCAGCTCGGCGGCGACCAGGAACGCCATCTCGAGCGATTGCTCGGCGTTGAGCCGGGGGTCGCAGTGGGTCTGATAGCGATCGGCCAGGTCGTGCTCGGTCAGCCGGTGCGCGCCGCCCACGCACTCCGTCACGTCCTGCCCGGTCATCTCGACGTGCAGCCCGCCCGGCGGCACCCCCTCGGCGCCCAGCACGTCGAAGAAGCCGCGCAGCTCGGACAGGATGGCGTCGAACGAGCGGGTCTTGCGCCGGCTCGCCGTGCCCACCGTGTTGCCGTGCATCGGGTCGCACAGCCACAGCACCCGGCGCCCGCTCCGGCGCACCGCGCGCAGCAGCGGCGGCAGGTGGCGGCGCACGCCATCCTCCCCCATCCGGCTGATCAGGGTGAGCCGCCCGGCCTCGTCCCACGGGTTGAGCAGGTCGATCAGCCGCAGCAGCTCGTCCGCGGTGGTGGTGGGACCCACCTTGATCCCGATCGGGTTGCGCAGGCCGCGCAGGTACTCGACGTGCGCGCCGTCCGGCTGCCGGGTACGGTCGCCGATCCACAGGAAGTGCGCCGAGCAGCCATACCAATCGCCGGTGGTGGAGTCGACCCGGGTCAGCGCCTGCTCGTAGGGCAGCAGCAGCGCCTCGTGGCGGGTGTAGAATGCGGTCTCGTTCACCTGCGGCGCGCCCACGCCCAGCCCGCACGCATCCATGAAGCCCAGCGTCTCGCCGATCCGCTCCGACAGGTCGCGGTAGCGAGCGGCCAGCGGCGAGCGCTCGACGAACCCCAGGTTCCAGCGGTGCACCTGGTGCAGGTTGGCGTAGCCGCCGCCGGCGAACGCGCGCAGCAGGTTCAGCGTGCCGGCGGACTGGAAGTAGCCGGTTTCCATCCGGGCCGGATCGGGCACCCGGGCCACCGCGGTGAACTCCGGCCCATTGACGATATCGCCGCGGTAGGATGGCAGCGTGCGGCCATCCACGGTCTCGGTATCGGCCGAACGCGGCTTGGCATACTGGCCAGCCATGCGACCCAGCTTCACCACCGGCACCTTGGCGCCGAAGGTCAGCACCACCGCCATCTGCAGCAGCACCCGGAAGGTGTCGCGGATCACGTCGGCGGTGAACTCGCCGAAGCTTTCGGCGCAGGCGCCGCCCTGCAGCACGAAGGCGCGTCCCTCCGCCGCCAGGGCCAGTTGCACTGACAGACGGCGCGCCTCGCCGGCGAACACCAGCGGCGGGTAGCCGCGCAGCCGCGCTTCCACCGCCTCCAGCACCGCCGCGTCCGGGTAGGACGGAGCCTGCCGGATCGGGTAGGTGCGCCAGCTGTCCGGGCTCCAGGCAGCGGGCTTGGATGCGGTCGCGTTGATGACGGCGCTCATCGCGTGTTCTTCGGCTCCTCCGAGCGTCCGCAGGGTTCAGGCCCGCGGGACCCCAGCGGCGTCCTTATCCTCCCATTCAATCCCGGGCGGAAGCGTCGCGGCGGGCTGGTGGTTCACCGTTCCCGGGGCGCCGCGAACCAGTGCCGGAACCACTCCACCGTGCGCCGCCGCAGGTCGTCGCGGTCGGCCTGGCGCTGGAGCGCATGGCCCTCGCCGGGATACACGACGAAGCTGGTCGGCACGTGCAACGCGGTCAGCGCGGTGTAGAACTCCTGGCTCTGCGGCATCGGGCACTCGGCGTCGCGCTCGCCGACCGCGATCAGCACCGGCGTCGTGACGTCGCGCATGTGCGTGATCGGGGAGGCGCGCAGGTAGGGGGCCGGGTCGTCATACACCGAGCCGCCGAAGTTCACCGCGTCCGATCCCGCCTGCGGCGCCTCGCCCTCGATCGACAGCCAGTCCGACACCCCGGCATCGGCCATGCCGGCGCGGAACCGGTGCGTCTGCGTCACCGCCCACATGGTCATGTAGCCACCATAGGAGCCGCCGGTGATGCCGAGCCGACGGTCGTCGATCGGGTGGCCATCGGCGGCGGAGGCGCGCTCGGCGGCATCGACGCCGGTGAGCACGTCGCGCCAGTCGCCGCCGCCCAGGTCGCGGATGCTCGCCGCGGCGAACCGTTCGCCGCCGCCGTAGCTGCCTCGGTAGTTCGGCTCGAACACGTCCCAGCCCTCGCCGAGCAGTGCGCGGACGGTGCCGTAGGCGGTGGGAAACGCCGGCAATGCCGCCGCCTCCGGGCCGCCATGCACCAGCACCACCATCGGCCGCGGCATCGCGGTCTCGGCGGTCGCCGGCCGCAGCAGCCAGCCCTGCACATCGTGGCCGTCGCTGCTCCAGCTCACCGAGCGTGCGGCCACCGGGGATGCCAGCCCGGCATTGGCGTGGGTGATGGCGTGCCAGCCGTTGATCGGCCCGGCGACGATCTCGGGCGCGTCGGTGAAGCTTTCGGCGACCGCGGCGAAGCCGTGCGAACCCGCCGCAGCGCCGTCCCGGCCGCTGGACAGCGACACCTCGCCGGCGGCCGCCGACAGCGACAGGGCGGTTCCCGACCACAGCGGCGGTGCCGACCGGTCCAGCCGTTCCACCGCCACCCGGTCGCCAGCCAGGGTCACCCCGGTGAGCCCGTCGGCGCAGCGCCAGTCGATCGCGGTGACGGTGGCGTGCGAGCCTGCGGTCAGGTTCTGCGGCCTGGCGCCCGGCCGATCCAGCGGCAGCAGGAACGCGTCGCCACCGGTGGAGCCCTGGTCGCTCATCCAGCCGCCGATGAAGGCGACCGACCGGCCGTCGGGCGAGACGACCGGCGCGGCCAGCTGCTCGCGCGGGTCCGGCGTCAGCAGGGTCGTGGCGGCACCGTCGTTGCCGAACGCGTAGAGCCGGGCGATCCACCAGTTGCTGTCGCCGTCGCCGGCCGCCGCGGTGCCGACGAAGCCGCCATCCGGCCGCCAATCGTACTCGTAGATGTAGAGGTTGGCGGGTGACACGAACCGGAGTGCTGCGCCCTCGACCACCGCGATCCGCTGCTCGTCGACGCTGCCGCCAAACTAGCCAGTGAGGCACTCCGAGGACTGCGCGCGACCGACCCGCTTGTGCGCGTCCGACGTCGCCAGCACCGCCAGCCGGTCGTCGGGGCCGAAGCGGAGGGCGTCGAGCGGGCCGTCGAACGACAGGATGCGGCGCACGGCACCGCCGCCGGCATCGACCTCGTCGATCTCGGCGGTGTTGTCCCGATCGTGCCCGATCAGGAAGGCCAGCCTGTGCCCGTCGGCGCTCCAACCAGGCGAGGCGACCTTGCAGTTCGGGCCGGGCTGACACGGCAGCGCCACCGTGAGCACACCGCCGGACAGGTCATGAATCAACAGCGACAACGGCGGCGCGGTGTCGCTGGGCAGGTCGTCCTGCTCGATCGCCGCGACGTGCCGGCCGTCGGGCGCGATCGCCACCTCGCGGAACTGGTGCAGCGCCCGACCCCCGGCGAGAGCAGGAACCGCGGCCAGCCCCAGCAGCGTGGCGAGCAGGGCAGTCCGGCGTGCCAGCGACCGCTCCGCGCCGGACCGTTCCGGATCCAGTATGATCCTGTCTCTCATGGTTCGGCCAAGGCCTCGCGCGTCCGGGTGCGCAGGGTCACGAACTCCTCGGCGGACGTGGGGTGCAGGCCCACCGTGCGATCGAAGTCTCGCTTGCGCAGTTCGGCGCTCACGGCCACCGCCAGCCCCTGCATCATCTCAGGCGCGTCGTCACCCAGCATGTGGGCTCCCAGCACAATGTCCGTCGCCTGATCCACCACCAGCTTCATCACCGTCTGGCGCTTGCGCCCGCTCAGCGTGTGGCGCATCGGCGTGAAGCGGGTCAGGTACACGTCCGCCCGTCCCCGTTCCGCGGCCTCCGCCTCGGTCAGACCGACGCTGGCCATCGGCGGCGAGAAGAACACCGCCTTGGGCACCGTGCCCAGCGACCAGTCGCGCGGGCCGCCGCCATACAGCCGGTCGGCCAGCATGTGCCCTTCCGCGATCGCCACCGGCGTCAGGTTCTGCCGGTTGGTGACGTCGCCGATGGCGAAGATGCCGGCTTCGGCCGTTTCCCCGCGCCCGTCCACCACGATCTGCCCATTCTCGGCAGTGGCGACCGCGGTCCGCTCCAGCCCCAGGCTCTGCGTGTCGGGGGCGCGGCCGACGGCGAAGAAGACCAGGTCGGTCTCCCACGCCTGCCCGTCGTCCAGCGTGCACAGCAGGGCCGCTCCCTGCCGTCGGACGCTCCGGACCTGCCGTCCCGGAAACGGCGCGATGCCGCGTGCCCGGATCGCCTCGTCCAGCGCCGTGCGCAGGTCATGGTCGAAGCCGCGCAGCGGCAGCGCCTGGCGGTAGACCAGCCGCACCTCCGAGCCCAGCCCCGCGAAGATGCCGGAGAACTCCACCCCGATGTAGCCGCCGCCCACCAGCGTCACCCGTCGTGGGCGATCGGGCAGGTGGAACGCCTGGTCCGAGGTGATGCCGAGTTCGTGGCCCTCGATCCCGGGCTGCACCGTCGGGTGGCCACCCACCGCGATCACGATCCGCTCGGCCGTCACCCGACGCGGCGCGAAGCCGGGATCCAGCGTGTCAGGCTCCAGCTGGAGCGTGTGGGCGTCCAGGAAGCGGGCGCGCGCCTCGAACCGCGTGACCCCCGCCCCATCGAGCATGCGGACATAAACGCCGTTCAGGCGCGTGATCTCGCGGTCCTTGGCGGCAATGAGACGCGTCCAATCGTGTCGGCCCGGCTCGGTGCTCCAGCCGAAGCCCTGGCCATCGACGGCCTGGTCGCCATACTCGCTTGCCTGCACCATCATCTTCTTGGGCACGCAGCCCAGGTTGACGCAGGTGCCGCCCCAGTGCCGGCCCTCGGCCACGGCGACGCGCGCGCCATGCCCCGCGGCGATGCGCGCGCAGCGCACGCCACCCGAGCCCCCGCCGATGACGAACAGGTCGAAGTCATAGCTCAACGGCGTGATCTCCAGGCGGACGGTAGACCCCTAGACCCGGCCCCTACTTCTGGGCGAAGGCCTTCTCGACCACGTAGGCACCGGGGGCCGCGTTGTTGCCCTCGTCGAAGCCGCGTCGCTCCAGCATCGCCTCCAGGTCGGCCAGCATCGCCTCGCTGCCGCAGATCATGACCCGATCATGCTCCGGGTCGAGCGGCGGGATGTCGAGGTCGGCGAATATCTTCCCGGTCTCGATCAGGTCGGTGAGGCGCCCGGTGGTCTCGAACGCCTCGCGCGTCACCGTCGGGTAGTACAGCAGCTTGGCCGCCACCTCCTCGCCCAGGAATTCGTGCCGGGGCAGCTCGTGGCGGATGTGGTTGGCATAGGCCAGTTCGCCCGACACCCGCACCCCGTGCGCCAGGATCACCCGGTCGAACCGCTCATACACGGCCGGATCCTTGATCAGCGCCATGAACGGCGCGAGCCCGGTCCCGGTAGCCAGCAGGTACAGGTTGCGGCCCGGGCGGAGGTTGTCGACCAGCAGCGTGCCGGTTGGCTTGCGACCGACCAGCACCACGTCGCCCGGCCGCACCTTGCAGAGCTGCGAGGTGAGCGGCCCGTTCGGCACGCTGATGGACAGGAACTCAAGCTGCTCCTCGTAATTGGCGCTGGCGATGCTGTAGGCGCGCAACAGCGGCCGGCCCTCGAGCTCCAGCCCGATCATCGCGAACTGGCCGTTCTCGAAGCGCAGCGACTGGTCGCGCGTGGTGGTGAAGGAGAACAGCCGGTCGGTCCAGTGGTGCACGTCCAGCACCGTCTCGGCGCTCAGGTGCGAATAGGCCTTGGTCGGCCTTGCCAACACGGATGATGTATCGTCGAGAACCGTGTCGGACATTCGCGGGCGTGCTCCAGATCGCGGTGGCGAGCCGCTGATCTATGGTCCGCGCGTCCGAGTTGCCAGCACAAAACGCTCATGGCAGGGACCCAGCATGGCATCGGAGGGCGCGCGCGACACGGCCGACACGGCGCCCATCGATGCGGGGCGCGCGGTCAGCCTGCTGCTCGGCGGCCGGTGCCCGGTCCTGGCGCCAGGGCAGGTCTGGCTGGCCGGCGCCGGACCCGGCGACCGCGGCCACCTCACGCTGCACGCGCTGTGCGGCCTGATCCAGGCGGACGTGATCGTTTACGACGCGCTGGTCGATCCCGGCGTGCTGGACCTGGCGCAGCCGGGCGCCGTGCTGGAGTTCGCTGGCAAGCGCGGGGGCCGGCCCTCGATCCACCAAACGGACATCTCGGCGCGCCTGGTCGCCCTGGCCCGCGAGGGCCGGCGCGTGCTGCGGCTGAAGGGCGGCGACCCGTACGTCTTCGGGCGCGGTGCCGAGGAGGCCCTGGCCCTGGCCGATGCCGGGATCCCGTTCCGCATCGTGCCCGGACTGACCGCCGGGCTGGCCGGGCTGGCCGCTGCCGGAATTCCGGCTACGGTGCGCGGCGTCAACCAGGCGATCGTGCTGGCCACGGGTCACAGCGCCGAGGGCGAGGTGGACCCGGTGGCGGGGCTGGACTGGGCGGCCCTGGCCCGGCTCAACCAGCCGATCGTGCTCTACATGGCGGTGCGCAACCTCGGCGCGATCGCGGCGCGGCTGATCGAGGGCGGCATGTCGCCGGGCACGCCGGCCGCCGCGGTGTCGCGCGCGGCGACGCCGGAGCAGCGCCTGCTTGTCGGTGACCTCCTCACCCTGCCGGACCTGCTGGAGGCGACGCCGCTGCCGACCCCGGCATTGATCGTGATCGGCGGTATCGTGGCGACGCGCGACGCGCTGGGCGGGCTGGCAGCGGAGGCGATGACGGTGCTCGGCATGCCCTGAGGGAGACGCGGCCTCAGCCAGCGGCATCCTCACCCGCGGCGGAGCGGACCCATAGCAGATCCTGACGGCCATCGTCGTTGAGGTGGCGGGCCAGCACGAACATGTAGTCGGACAGCCGGTTCAGGGTACGCAGAACCTCCGGGTTGACCGCCTCGCATGCGGCAAGCGTCACCACCCGCCGCTCGGCGCGGCGCACCACCGTGCGGACCACATGGGCCTGCGCCGCCGCCGCGGTGCCGCCGGGCAGCACGAAGCTGTCGAGCGGCGGCTGCAGTGCCGCCAGCCGCTCGGTATCGGCGTCGAGCAGGCGCAGCAACGCGTCATCCACACGGTAGCTCCCACCCGCAGCGCCGGGCAGGCACAGGTCGCCGCCGATGTCGAACAGCCCGTTCTGGATCCGCAGCAGCAGCGCACCGACCTGCGGCTCCTCGACCAGGCCCCGCAACACGCCCACCGTCGCGTTGGCCTCGTCCACCGTGCCGTAGGCCTCGACGCGGACCGCATCCTTCGACGTCCGGGTGCCGTCGCCGAGCGAGGTTTCGCCCCGGTCTCCGCCACGGGTGGTGACACGGTCGATACGGATCGTCATCGACGGATCACTCCCGTTCCACCGTCTGCAACACCTCGAAGCCCTCGAACTGTGGCGGACCATTGTAGAGCGCCCGGGTGCCGGCCTGGCCGGCATTGCGGTGCGCACTGCGGAACGCTTCCGACCGGGTCCAATCCTCGAACGCCGCCTTGGTCGCCCAGATCGTGTGCGACGCGTACAGGACGTGATCCTCGTTCACCGGACCACGCAGCAACTGGAACTGCTCGAACCCGGGCACGGTGCGCAGATACACGTCCCGGCTCAGCCACAGATGTTCGAAGTCCGCCTCGGAGCCGGGAGCGACGCGAAACCTGTTCATGGCGATGAACATGACGGCGCTCCCGATCTGCCGAAGGCGGCTTAGCTTGCCGCGTGATGGTGCCGCATGCCCTTATGCGTCGTCGCCATCGGCTTCACGAGCGCGGTGGCCGCATCGAGATGCGACTGGATCACGGGCACGCCGGCGGCTGCGAACGCCTTGACGTCGGGATCGGTGCCGCCCTGCGCCTCGGCCTGGAAGGCCTGCAGCATCTGCTGGTGGTTGGACACCTGGTCCGCGATGTACTCGTGGTCGAACTTGTGACCCTTCAACGGCTGCAGGGTGCTGACCTGCTGCGTGGCGAGGTCGCTGGGTGCGGTCGGCAGCGTCACGTTCTTGGCGGCGGCGACCTGCTTGAGCTTGGCGCCGACGCCCTCGTGGTCGTGCGCCTCCG
>CAXUBN010000043.1:0-11520 GCA_964249255.1 uncultured Acetobacteraceae bacterium
GCCCTGGGCGGCGACCCGCGGGTGCGGGCACCGGTGCGCAACTGCGTTCCCGACGGGGGCGGCCCGCCCGTGCCCACCTACCAGCCCGATCTCAACCACCTCACCGCCTGCGGCGAGCAGCTGGTGGGCCACATCACGGCCGCGGTCGCCATGGAGGCGCTCAACGAGCGTGCCGGGCCACGGCCGGCCGTCGCGGTGACGACCACCTCGGCCATGCAGGCGCTGCCCGTGGTCGGCCGTGCCATGACGCTGCGCGGCGGCGCCCGCCTTGTCCTGCTGAGTCATGACGGCCTGGCGCCGGGCACGATGGTCGCCACGGTCACCAACACCGGAGTCGAGGCCGACACGATCACGGGCGGCCTTGCCTACAACGGCGGCAAGCAGGACCTGATCGACGGCGTATCGGCCTATGCGCTGGCGCCGGGGCGGACCGTCTCGTTCCTGGCGACGTTCGACGGCGATGCCGCGGGGACGGGCGGCATCGCCACCAGGGCGGGCATCAGGTAGGGCATGTCGGGACGACGGAACCCTCCGCCTCGACCCATATCAGGTTCGCGACTAACCTCCCAGATGGAGGAGAAACGACCCACCCGTCATCCATGACCTTATCCGCGCCTCGCTGGTGCCTCGTTCCGGTTCGGATGAGATCATCCCGCCCTGGACGATGCGCCGAGCGATCGATCCCGCGGACCCGCACCTGCCGGAGCCTCCTATGCCGTCCAAAAACCTGATCGTCTTCCGGACCCATTTTCTGGACCAGCGGCTGCTCGCCCTGATCGAGTCCATCAGGTCGGCACCCGATTACGAGGTGGTCGTCGCCGCGGACGAGATCGGCCGCACTGTCGAGACCTACGGGGTTCCCAAGATCTCGATGACGGCGGCGCCATTTGATGCGCTCGGCCTCTACACAGAGCTCTACGACATGCTCTGGCGGTGCGGTGATTACCCTCTATACTTAGCGCGCCAGGCTTATCCGGATGCCGCGAACTACTGGCTGATCGAGTATGACGTCGCGATCAACCGTCCCGATCCGATAGGGTTCTTCCGCGACCACGACGTCGCCCACACGCACGACCTCCTGTCGACCCATTTTCGCGAGCGCGAGCCGGGCTGGCATTGGGGTGATCCGATGCAGGGCGAATATGACGTGGTTTGGCGGTCTTACTTCCCGCTGGTCAGGCTGTCCGGGCGGGCGATCGACTTCCTGCTAGAGCGCCGGGTAATGGCTTCAAATAGGATCAGGGCGATCGCGCCGCAGTTCAGGCCCGAATGGCCCATCGACGAGGTCTTCGTCGCCTGCGAGATGCACTACAACGGCTTCGAGTGCGCCGACTTCGCAGAGCTCGGCGACTGCTACGACCGCACGACCTTCTTCAACGATGTGCTGGTCCATCCCGACCAACTGCCGCCGCACGATGGCAAGATCTACCACATGGTCCGCTGGGACGCGCACTACCTCAAGGCGATCCGCCCGGGTCTGAACGGCGGCCTGCGGCCCACCCTGCGCGATCTGGTCGAGTTGACCGCGACCGGCCTGACCCTCCAGCAGATCATGCCCGTGCTGCGGGATCAGATCGTGTTCGTGCTGGGGTCGGGCGGCGATACGCCCGAGCGGGTGCTGGCGCCGCATGGGCCGGTCATGACGCTGCTGATGGACGACCCGTCGGCGCCGGTACTGCAGGCGGTGGTGATGGCGCTGGCGCAGCTCCGCATGCGGCTATCGATCGATGCGCTGGCGCGGATCGCGGCACGGCGCGGCTGGCCTGTGATCGAGCAGTTCTCCAACGTCGCTCTGGCTCGGCCGGCCTGGCAGAGCTCGATCAGCACTTGGTCGAGGCCGCGTGACTACCGGCTGGACGCCGAGGGCGGGAACGACGGTAACCGTGATGTCAATCATGGCTTCCACACCGAAGATGGGTCCGGCAACTATTGGGCGGTGAACCTGCAGCGGCGTGTCCTGCTGACTGAGGTCAGGATCTACAACCGCCTTGATTATGCCGAGCGCTTGAACGGCTTCCGCCTGCTGGTCTCGCTGGACGGCGAGGCTTGGCACCTCGTCTATCACAGCCCCATGGAAATTGACTTGGGTCGAACCGCGGAAGAGCCGATCAGGATTTCGCTCTTCACGCTAGCTCGGCTGCTGCGGGTCGAGTCGCAACAAGACGACTATTTCCATTTCCGCGAGTTCGAGGCCTACGGCACACCGATGGAAGATGGGATATCCTAACTTCTAGGGTTCAATAGGAAGTGATTTATCTGGTCGGTTTTTTTCAGTCCGACCAATTCCACCGTGCATGGTCTTGAGACCCCGATTTAGACATCATCGCCGACCTTGATGTTTGCGGCGGCGACCTCGTCGTTACCGCTGCTTGCCCGAGATGAACGTGACATTCTCCGCAAATGGGTAGTACCGCCCGATCGTCAGGCACGCACCCAGATATGGTCCGATCCGAGGCTTGGCGTAAGTATACTCGCCAACCAAATTCCAGGACCAACCCTCGCCTTAGATCATCTGCAACTGGAAGTAGCTCTTTATTCCGAAATCGATCAGATGACACACTTGCGCAAAGATGCCCCCGTAACTTGACGAATCTCCCAGCACCAGCATTGCCGTGATAAGGATATCCACATCGATCGTGGGTAGGATCGCCATGAGGGCCTCCCCGTCATCCGGTTGATGAGTCAGCCGACATAGCATGTCAGCCGTCAGTCGTAGCCTTGTGGCTTCCAAACTCGCGAAGCCAGGTCTAGGATGCTTATCAATGGTGACGCAGTTTTAGGTCTGGTCAACGTCGTCATCCATCTGCCATGGCTCGTTCGATAATTGGAACGCATGCCGTGAACCGTTATTTCTCATTCCGAAAAAATAATCAGGTAGTTCAACCGTTCTGAGTATGGCTATCGCGGATTGGGTAATTGCGAATGCGTTTTGTGCAAGTATGAGGTATAAGAAATTGAGCATCAGAATATGACAAGCCAGTCACGACCGGGTCCCAATCCTTGCCCCTCATTGCATGACCCGGGTTTCACCCTGATCGAGATGATCGTCGTGCTGGCGGTGCTGGGGCTGATCGGCGCGATCGTGCTGGCGCGCGGCCCGCTGCGCTCGCCCACGCTGGACCTGCGCGCCTGCGCCCGCGGCATTGCCGCCGACCTGCGCACCGCGCGCACCGAGGCCATCGCTGCGGACCAGGACCGGGTGTTCAGCGTGGACGCGGCCGCCCGCGACTACGGCCTGCGAAACGGGCCGCGGCACATGCTGCCGCCCGGGATCGAGGTCGACGGCCGGGTGCCGCCGATCCTGTTCCATCCCGACGGCAGCGCGTCGGGGGGTGCTGTGACCCTTGTCGATGCCGGCCGGCGTCTGTCGGTGCGGGTGGACTGGCTGACCGGGCTGGTGGCGGTGGTCAGTCCAGCCTCGTGAGGGCGGTGAGCTCGATCAGCCCGTGCTGGCTGGTGAAGGACGGCGTGCCGGCGCCGTCGTCGGCCTGCGTCACCCCGCCGATGCGGTGGTCGCCGGTGTCATAGGTCTCGGTCCGGCCGGCCGTCTGGATCAGCAGGCGCCGCCGGTCCGGGAAGATCGCGTAGCGCCGATCGTCCTGATCGCCCGTGACCGCGGGTTCGCCCAGCTCGGCCGGCCACCACGGCTCGATCTCGGCCATTGCGCGCAGGGATTCGACTGGTTCCATCGGCTGCATCTCCATGAACTGCATCGGGGTCGGGGTCGCCGCCACTCAGGCGCCCAGGCGGTTGCAATCGCGGTCGCGGTCTCGGTCGAGATAGCGCCGCCAGAAGCCGGTCGAGGTGAGCTCCGGCGCCGCCGCCCGCCACGCCACGGCCGCCGCGGTGCCGTGCCGCGCCAGCCGGACCAGCAACGGCAGGCCGCGCCGGACGATCTCCCGGAAGGTGCCGCGGTCGCGCCGGTAGGCCGACATCTGCGGCTCCCACCAGTTGTCCAGCACGACGTGGTCAGCGTGCCGCAGCCCGATCCAGGAGAACTCGCCGCTGCCGATCAGCCGTGCCTCCGCCTGCTCCGTTCGCCACACGGCGTTGCGCAGCAGCACGAACGCGAACCAGGCGACGAAGGCGAGGCGGCGGCGCGGCATGCGGGCGACGACCTGCGGCACCAGCACCTCGTGACGGTCGATCTGCGCCGGGCCGTAGCGGTTCCGCAGCGCGGTGACGCCCTCGTGCAGCGTCCGGGGATCGCGGCGCAGCACCTCCGGCCCGGCCAGGAAGTCCTCGATGCCGCGCAGGATCAGGACCGCGCCGTAGTAGCGGAAGGTCAGCAGGTGCAGCGCCCAGCTGCGGCCGGCGCGCCGGAACGCCGCCGGCCACCGGAACTCCCGGTGCAGGGCCGCCAGCACCAGCAGGTTGCGGGTCTCGTAGTAGAGCTGCCAGCCGCCCAGCTTCAGGTAGAACGGCTCGTGCCACACCGCGGCGCCGGGCAGCGAGATCGTGTGGATGCCGGCACGATACAGCCGCATGCCGTACTCGGCATCGTCGCCGCGGATGAAGCACGGCAGCGGCAGTCCGACCCGGCGCACCAGCGCCAGCGGGATGGCGAAGCACCACCAGCCGTTGAAGTGGACCGGATGCGGCTGCGCGATCCGATCCAGCCCGTCGATCCGGGTCAGGTCGATGTCGCGAAGCACCGGCTGCGGAAACCAGTCGTGCTGGCTCATCACGGCACCCGCCTCGTAGAGGCGGGTTGGCTGCACCTGGTCGAGCATGTGGCCGCCCACCGCCACGTCGTCGTGCGCCAGCGACAGGAAGCCGGCCATGCGCAGGATCGTGTCGGGCTCCATCCGGATGTCGTCGTCGAGGAACGCGCAGTGCGTCAGCGACGGATCGTCCAGCGTGGCCAGCATGCCGCGGGTGAAGCCGCCGGCGCCGCCGAAATTGTCCTGATCGATCACGGTGAGGCGGGATCCGAGTGCCGCCACCGCCGGCGCCATCAGCGAATGGGAGGCGAGGCCGGGCCGTCCCTGGTTGACCACGAGGATGCGTGTCGCCTGCGCGAGCACCACCGGGTCGGCGGCCAGTGCCAGCAGCACGTCGGCCAGCGAGCCCTCGCGGTTGAAGGTGCAGAACACCAGGCCGAGCGAGACCGGCCGCAGCGCCGTGGTTGTGGACGGATCAGGGTCGTCCGCCGCCGCGTCCCACGACGCCGCCCGGAAGCGCACGTCGTCCGCGTAGGCGGTGACCTCGAAGTACAGCATCCCGTATTCGCGGAAGTTGATGCTGCCGTCCTTGATCTCGAACCGCCGCGTTTGCCGGCCGGCCTCCTGCCGGCCTTCCTGCCGGACTTCCTGCTCTGCCAGCAGCCGGTCGACGCCGATGCTGCGGCGGCGCAGCCGGACGATGCAGGGTCCCTCCACCGTGACCGACAGCACCAGGCTCCGCAGCCGCGTGCTCATCCTCCAGTGCGGCTCAAAGAAGCCGCCGAAGTAGGTGTCGAACGACAGCGTGGTGCCGCCGCCCAGCGCGATGCTGCCGTCACACTGCAGCACGGCGCTGAACGGGCCGCTGCCGTCCCGCTCCTGCCGGCTGGCCCGCCAATACAGGGGCCGCAGTTCGGTCGCGCGCTCCACCAGAACGCGCTGAAGGGTCTGGCCGGATCCGGGCGCCTCCGCGATCGGGTCGGCAACATCCAGCAGCACGCGCTGATCCATCCAGGCTCCGTTCACCGCAGGGACGCCGGACCTTATCGACAGACCGTGATCCATCGCGCATCACCTTTAAGTCAGGCTTGAGCGGCCATCGGGCATGGAACGGCGTGGCGGCATGGATGCGGTCGGGGGTCCTCGTGTCACGCCCGCGTGACTGGCGGGTGCTGCCGACGGCGGTGGGGCTGGCGTCGCTGGTACTGCTGTCGGCGACCTGGATCGGCCGGATGCGGCATGATGGCACAGGCGATCCCGGGCTCGCATCGGAGCCGGCGATCCTGGCCGGACGGCCCGCCGGGAGCTCCATCGGCATCCCTATGGGCATCTCCGTGCACCGCTGGGATCGCGACCCCGCCGTGGCGGTGCTGGATTTTCCCGACCTGGACCGGCAGGGGGCCATGCTCGACCGTGTCGCCGCCCTGGTCGAGAAGGCGGGCCTGCCGCGCGACCGCGTGCTGGACGACCGTGAGCTGGCGCGCGCGATCGCCGGGGCCGGTGCCACGGCGGCCACATACTACTATGGCCACGACTACGCCGCTGCCGACCTTCGGCACTTCTTCGCGCTGGTCGATCGCGACCGGGTGCGGCTGAACCCGCAGGAGCTGTGGCTGCGCCGGCTGGTGCGGCGGCTCGGCTGGCTCGCCGGCGGCCGTGGCGCCCTGGTCTCGATCCCGGCGGCCACCGGTCCGGTCTCGCCGCGGATGCGGGCGGCGATCCTGCACCACGAGCTGTCGCACGGCGCCTTCTTCACGCTGGGCCCGTACGAGGACTGGTCGCGACAGTTCTGGCAGCGGTCGCTGACCTCGGCCGAACGGCAGGGGTTCCGGGGCTGGCTGGCCGGCGAGGGTTACGATCCGGCGCTAGAGCCGCTGATGCTGGACGAGGCCCAGGCCTACCTGGTGTGGACCCCGGATCCGGCGTTCTTCCGGCCGGAGTTGGTCGGCCTCACCCCGGCACGCGCGGCGGCGCTGCGCGCGGCGTTCCTGGCCGGGCTGCCCGCCGCGAACCGCATCGAGGACCCGGTGCCGCCGCCTTGAGGGGGATCAGGGCGCGCGGCAGCGCAGGATCGGGCCGACATCGTGGCGTGCCGCCTGCTGGATGACGGCCTCCGCCGGCGAGCGAAGCCCGTGCAGCAGCCCCGCCAGCAGCAGCACCGCCGCCGGCAACGCCATCCTGAGCGGGAACCGCCGTCGTTGCGCCGGCGGTGGACCGGCCAGCCGGCGCAGCGCTTCCACGCCGAGCACGCCCAGCGCCCCGCCCGCCAGCGCCTCCGGCACCGTGTGCAGCCCGAGCCAGACCCGCGACCAGCCGATCAGGGTGGCGATCAGCGCCGCCGCGACGACGCTCGCCGGCCCCGACAGGCCGAGCAGCGCCATGGCGCCGCCATAGATCACGGTGCCGGCCATGGTGTGCCCGCTCGGGCTGTAGATCAGGTGGTGTGGCCGGGGCCCGCACGCCTCGAGCCCGAGCTTCAGCAGGAGCATCGTACCGAAGCTCGCCGCCACCACGATCGCCCACGCCGCGGCACCCCGCCACCAGCCCGCCAGCGACAGGATCAGCAGCACCAGGACCGCGATCGGCAGCACCACGTCCTGGTCGGCGAAATCGGTCAGGAAGCGCACATGGTTCATCCGCGAGGAGGGCCGGTCCCTACCACCTTATCGCTTAAGATCGGGTTCCAGGGCCGTCGTGTGCAGCACGCCGACGCGTGACGGCGCTTGGCGGGGTCCGGGGTGGTAAGCGATAGCGTGCTTCACACGACGCCCTGGACTCACACCGTGGAGATCGTCTTCTCGAACAGCGCCAGCGCCCGCGCGCAGGCCTGGTCCATGTTGTAGTAGGCGTAGTCGCCGAGGCGGCCGGCGAACCATACCCGGCCCTCGAGTGCCCGCGCCGCCTGCAGGTAGGGCGCCAGCCGTTCCCGGTTGGCCGGCGTCGGGATCGGGTAGTACGGCTCGTTGCGTCCGGCCTCGTACGCTTCCGGGTACTCCTCGGTGAGCAGCGTCCGCGGATGCGCCTGCCCGGTGAGGTGCTTCACCTCGGTGATGCGGGTGAAGTCGAACTCGTTCGGGTAGTTCACGGTGCCGACCGGCTGCGCGAACGCTCCCTGCGCGAACGTCCCGTCCTGCACCCGGTGCACGAAGCGCAGGCTGCGGTAGGGAAGCTCCCCGAACCGGTAGTCGAAATACTCGTCGATCGGGCCGGTGAAGACGATCCGGGCCCCGGGATGGTCGCCGCGTACGTCCCGGAACTCGGTGCCGAGCCGGACGGCGATGTGGGGATGCGACAGCATGCGCTCGAACAGCGCCGTGTAGCCATCGCGCGGCATCGCCTGGTAGGTGTCCTGGAAGTAGCGCGGATCGCGGCTGACGTGGAACGGCACGCGCGCGGTGACGGACGGGTCCAGCTCCTCCGGCCGTAGCCCCCATTGCTTGACGGTGTAGCGTTCGAACACGTGGCCGTAGACGTAGTCGGCCAGGAAGCGGATCTCCCCGTCCTCGCTCTCGCGCATCCTGAGGATCGGGACCTTCCTGCCGTAGCCGTAGGTGTCGATCACCCGCTGCGATAGCGCGTCCGCCATGTGGCGCGGGAACAGCCGCGTGATGGAGTCGAGGTTGAACGGCACCGGCACCTCGCGGCCTTCGACCACCGCCAGCACCTGGTGGTAGTACGGCCGCCAGTCGGTGAAGCGCGACAGGTAGTCCCACACCCGCTTGCTGTTGGTGTGGAAGATGTGCGGCCCATACCTGTGATGGAGGATGCCGTTCCCGTCCGGGCAGTCGAACGCGTTGCCGGCCACGTGTTCGCGCCGATCGATCACCAGCACCCGCTGTCCCCGCCCGGCCGCGATGCGCTCGGCCAGCGTGGCCCCGGTGAAGCCGGCACCGACGATGATCCAATCCACCATCGTTCCCGCTTCCCGGTCCTGCATCGGAGTGCCGGCAACGTCCCATCTTTGGAAGTTCGGGACAAGCGGACCGCGCCGACGCACGCTCCCGTACGCGACCGATGCGGAAACCGCCCGATCGCCCCCTTGGGCCAGGTAGAATGCGCGTATCCCGACAAGGATCACCGGATGCGCGCCGACCTGCTCCATGTGTTTGCCGTGCGCTCCAACCCGCTGCGCTGGCAGCGGCCGGAGACGGTCGCCCGGGACTGGATCACGCACATGCTCGACGGCGGCGTGCGGCTGCACCTGATCGAGGTGCAGTACGGCGAGCGGCCGTTCCTCTACGAGGGGCTGGCGCACGTGGATCATATCGGGTTGCGCGCCCGGACCTGGTGCTGGTCCAAGGAGTGCGCGCTCAACCTCGGCATCGCCCGCGTGCCGGACGCGCGCTACATCGCCACGTCCGATGCCGACGTGTTCCACCGCCGGACGGGCTGGGCCGCGGAGACCGTGCACGCGCTGCAGCACTACGACGTGGTGCAGCCCTGGTCCGACGCCTACGACCTGGGTCCGAACGACGAGCACATCGGGCACCACGTCTCGTTCTGCCGGCAGTACCTGCTGGGCCGGCCGCTCTGCGCCGACGGGCCGAACTGGTGGCGCCACGACCGGGGGCCGTACGATTACCCGCACTCGGGCTACGTCTGGGCCTGGACCCGGCAGGCGCTGGACTGGCTGGGCGGCCTGTTCGAGCTGGGCGGCATGGGCAGCGGCGACCACCACATGGCACTGGCACTTGCGGGCCGGGCCGACCGCTCGCTGCCGGCCCGTTGCCCGCCCGCCTACGCGCAGGAGGTGCTGCGGTGGCAGGAGCGCGCGCGCCTGCACGTCAACGGCAACATCGGCTACGTGCCCGGCACGATCGAGCACCGCTTCCACGGCCGCAAGGCGGACCGCGGCTACCTCAGCCGCTGGGAGATGTTCGTCCGTCACGGCTTCGACCCGCGCGCCGACCTGAAGCGCAACACCCACGGCGTCTACGAGTGGGCCGGCAACAAGCCCGAGCTGCGGCACGAGTTCGACCTCTACCTGCGCAGCCGGCAGGAGGACGTGAACTCGCTGTAGACGCGGCTGGCCGGCGCTCCTCGAACCGGCCGCGGATCGGGAACGTGCGGGAAGGCGCTCCGGTGCGCCATGGCGCCGTCGGCCGGCAGGATACGGCCGGAGGAGCCGGGAAGCGCGTGGTCATCCGGCCAGGTTCGCGGGACCGTGCCCCTTGCGGGATCATGTCGCTCGGCCGGCACCGCACCGGTCCCGCGCTCCCGCACGACGATCGCCGACCGGAACGGTCTCCCCGCCGCGATGGCCTGGGCGCAGGCCATCGCGTTGCGGCTTTTCGCCGGCCGGCCCCCGTAGTAGCTGCATCGTCGCGGGAAGGCGCTGCCTTCCGAAACGATGGAGGCTGGAACGCGCATGCCGATCCTGAGGCGCCGGACGCTGCTGGGTGCGGCGGCGATGCTGCCGATGCTGCCGCGGCGGGGCCATGCCGCGCCGGCAGCTCTGCCGGCATTGCCGACGGTCGCCGAGAAGGACGCGGTGATCGCATTCGGCCATATCGGCCCGATCTCGGATGGCGGCTGGACCGCCACCCACCATGAGGCCGTGCTGGCGGCCAAGGCGGCGTTCCCGGCGGCGCGCTTCCTCGAGGTCGAGAGCATCCCGGTGTCCGCCGACGCCACCCGCACCTTCCGCCAGTTCGTGGAGAACGGCGCCAACATCGTGTTCGCGACCTCGGAATATGGCGACCTGCTGTCGGGCGTGGCCGACGACGCGCCGGACGTCGCGTTCCTGGAATGCAACGGCCACCGCATCGCCGCCAACGAGGACTGGTACTACATCCGGCACTGGATGATCAGCTACGTGCTGGGCGTGGCCTCCGCCCGGATCAGCCGAAGCGGCCGGCTGGGCTTCGTCGGCTCGTTCCCGATCGCCGCGGTATACGGGTGCGCCAACGCGTTCCTGCTCGGCGCGCGCTCGGTGGCGCCGGTGGCGACCTGCCAGGTGATCCTGATCAACAGCTGGTTCGACCCGCAGGCGGCATCGCAGGCCGCCTCGGCGCTGATCAGCAACGGCGTCGACATGATCTACACCAACCTCGACGACGCGTCCTGCCTGCAGGTGGCCGAGAGGAACGGCGTCAAGTGCGCCACCTGGGCCACCGACATGCGCCGGTCCGGCTCCGATGCCTATGTCAGCTCACTGCTGCTCGACTGGGGTCCCACCGTGACGGACCAGATCCGCCGGCGGCTCGGCGGCACCTGGACCGCCGGATCCGGCATCCTGCTGCCGGTGGGCGCCGGCGTCGACCGCGACCGCTGGGGACAGACCGTGCCGACCGCCGCCGCCGCCGCGGCCGACGCGGTACGCGCCCGCATCGTCGGCGGCTGGAACCCGTTCACGGGCGAGATCCGCGATGCCAGGGGGCGCATCCGCGTCACGCGCGGCCAGGTCATGGACGATGCGGCCTGCGCCAACTGGAACTGGCCGGTCGAGGGCGTCACCGGCCTGGCCGCTTGAGCGGGGGATTCGGAGGCTCAGGAACAGGCCGGGGCGGCCCGCTGGTCAGGCTGTCGGGCATCGTCAAGTCGTTTCACGGGGTGCTGGCCAACGAGGGGGTGGACCTCGAGCTGGGCCGCGGCGAGATCCACGCGCTGCTGGGCGAGAACGGCGCCGGCAAGTCCACGCTGATGAACGTGCTGGCCGGGCTGCACCAGCCCGACGCCGGCACGATCGCGGTGGATGGCCAGCTGCGGCGCATCGACGGCCCGGCGACCGCGGTGCGGCTCGGCATCGGCATGGTGCACCAGCATTTCCGGCTGGTGGAGGCCTTCACGGTGGCCGAGAACGTTCATCTCGGCTGGAACGACACCCCGTGGCGGGCCACGCGCGCCGTGCTGGAAG
>CAXUBN010000044.1:0-7999 GCA_964249255.1 uncultured Acetobacteraceae bacterium
GATGATCGCCTATCTCGGCTACCTGACCTGGACCACCACCCATTCGCTCGATCCGTACAAGCCACTGGCCAGCGCCAACCGGCCAGTGACCATCGAGGTGGTGTCACTCGACTGGAAGTGGCTGTTCATCTATCCCGAGCAGGGGATCGCCACCATCAACGAGGTGGCCTTCCCGACGGACACCTCCGTGAATTTCAGGATCACCTCAGACACGGTGATGAACTCGTTCTTCATCCCCGAACTTGGCAGCCAGATCTTCGCCATGGCCGGCATGCAGACCCAGCTGCACCTGATCGCCAACCGGCCGGGCACCTTTCCGGGCATCTCGGCGCACTTCAGCGGGCGCGGCTTCTCCGACATGCAGTTCAGCGCCATCGCCACCAGCCGGTCCAAGTTCGACGACTGGGTGGCGAACGCCCGGAAGTCCGGCGTCGCGTTGAACGATGCCGACTACGTCAAGTATGCCGGACCCGAGGAGAAGGCCCCCGTGCGTTACTTCTCGGCCGTGCCGCCTCATCTGTTTAGCAACATCATTGCCAAGTATCTGGGCACCGCCCAGAGCTTCCATTCAAGCATGAAGGAGTAGGGAAGATGGGACCGATGCTGGGTAGACTGACCCTGGCCGACATCCCGTACGATCAGCCGATCATCATGGGCGCCGGCGGCTTCATGGGGCTCGTGGGCGCCGTGGTGCTGGGTGCCATCACCTACTACCGGAAATGGGGCTACCTGTGGAGCGAGTGGATCACCTCGGTGGACCACAAGCGCATCGGCGTGATGTACATCATCGTGGCCCTGGTGATGCTGCTGCGCGGCTTCTCCGACGCCCTCCTGATGCGCAGCCAGCAGGTGCTGGCGCATGACGGGGCGCCGGGCTTCCTGCCGCCGCACCATTACGACCAGATCTTCACCGCGCACGGCACCATCATGATCTTCTTCATGGCGATGCCGTTCATGATCGGGCTGATGAACATCGCCGTGCCGCTGCAGATCGGCGCCCGCGACGTGGCCTTCCCGTTCCTGAACTCGCTCTCGTTCTGGCTCACCGCGGTCGGTGCGATGCTGGTCAACGCGTCCCTGGTGATCGGCGAGTTCGGCCAGGTCGGCTGGCTGGCCTACCCGCCGCTGTCCGAGCTGAAGTTCAGCCCCGGCGTCGGCGTTGACTACTACATCTGGAGCCTGCAGCTGACCGGCATCGGCACGTTGCTGACCGGCGTCAACTTCTTCGTCACCATCGTCAAGATGCGCGCGCCTGGCATGACCTGGATGCGCATGCCGATCTTCACCTGGACCATCCTCTGCACCTCGGTGCTGATCATGGCCGCTTTCCCGATCCTGACCGTCACCTTCGGCCTGCTGTCGCTCGACCGCTACCTCGGTATGCATTTCTTCACCAACGAGCTCGGCGGCAACCAGATGATGTACATCAACCTCATCTGGGCCTGGGGCCATCCGGAGGTGTACATCCTGATCCTGCCGGCGTTCGGCATCTTCTCGGAGGTGGTGCCGACCTTCAGCCAGAAGCGGCTGTTCGGCTACGGCGCCATGGTCTACGCCACCGTCTCGATCACCATCCTGTCCTTCGTGGTGTGGCTGCACCACTTCTTCACCATGGGCTCGGGCGCCAACGTGAACGCCTTCTTCGGCATCACGACCATGATCATCGCCATCCCAACCGGCGTGAAGATCTTCAACTGGCTGTTCACCATGTATCGCGGCCGCATCAAGTTCACCGCGCCGATGTGGTGGACGGTGGGCTTCATGGTGACCTTCACCATCGGCGGCATGACCGGCGTGCTGCTGGCGCTGCCGGGCAACGACTGGGTGCTGCACAACAGCCTATTCCTGGTCGCCCACTTCCATAACGTCATCATCGGCGGCGTGCTGTTCGGCTACCTCGCCGGCTTTGCCTACTGGTTCCCCAAGGCGTTCGGCTTCAAGCTGCACGACGGCTGGGGCACCGCCTCGTTCTGGTTCTGGCTGACCGGCTTCTACGTCGCCTTCACGCCGCTCTACGTGCTGGGCTTCCTCGGCATGACCCGGCGGATGAACCACTACGACAACCCGGCCTGGACGCCCTACCTGCTGGTGGCCGCCTTCGGCGCCCTGCTGGTGACCTGCGGAATCGCCTGCCAGATCATCCAGCTCTACGTCAGCATCCGCGACCGTCACCTGAACGAGGACGTCACCGGCGATCCGTGGAACGGCCGCACGCTGGAGTGGTCCACCTCGTCCCCCCCGCCGATCTACAATTTCGCCGTGCTGCCGCACGTGGATGCGCTGGACTGCTTCAACGAGACCAAGAAGCGTGGTCACGAGGCCCGCGAGACCCCGGTCTACTCCGACATCCACATGCCCAAGAACACGCCGGCCGGCTTCATCATGTCGGTGTTCGCCGGCATCCTGGGCTTCGCGCTGATCTGGCACATGTGGCTGTTCGCGGTTGTCGGCTTCGTCGGCATCTTCGTCACCTTCATCGTGCGCTCCTGCCGCGACGACCACGACTATTACATCCCGGCCGCCGAGGTCGCCCGCATCGAGGCGCTGCACGATGCCCGGGTCTCCTCCCTGGAGCTGACGCATGTCGCCTGACAGCCTCGTCGCGCATCACGGCGAGTTCGCGGAGGACCATTCCCACGAGCCGAACACGGTGTTCGGCTTCTGGCTCTACCTGATGACCGACTGCATCCTGTTCGCCACGCTGTTCGCGGCGTTCGCGGTCGGTCGGCATCAGTATGCGGGGGACGTCAGTGGCCGCGACATCTTCAGCCTACGCTATGTGTGCGTGGAGACGGCGCTGCTGCTGATCAGTTCGTCGACCTACGGGTTTGCGATGATCAGCGCCTACCAGTTCAGGCTGCCGGCGGTGGTGGCTTGGCTCGGCGTCACCTTCCTGCTCGGTGCCGGGTTCGTCGGCATGGAGATCAACGAGTTCCACCATCTGGTGGCGGAAGGCCATGGTCCCGACCGCAGCGCCTTCCTGTCGTCGTTCTTCACACTGGTCGGCACCCACGGGCTGCACGTCACCTGCGGTTTGATCTGGATGGTGACGCTGGTGCTGCAGATGACGGTGGGCGGCAAGGGCCTGAACACGGTCTACCTGAACCGCCTGATGTGCCTGAGCCTGTTCTGGCACTTCCTCGACATCGTCTGGATCTGCGTGTTCACGCTGGTCTACCTGATGGGAGTCCAGTGATGGCCCAACACCCCGCCTTGGCCGGACATTCGCACGAGACCCATATCGAGGGCTCGGGCGGTGCCGGGCACGCCGGCTACGGCGCCTACGGGATCGGCTTCGCGCTGTCGGTGATCCTCACGGTCGCGGCGTTCTACCCCGTGATGGTACCCGGCACCCTGCCAGCAGGCTGGCTCCTCCCCACCCTCGCCACGCTTGCCGTGGTGCAGATCGTGGTCCACTTGGTGTGCTTCCTGCACATGAGCGCCGCGTCCGAGCAGCGCTGGAACGTGGTGGCGCTGGGCTTCGCCATCCTGGTGGTCGGCATCCTGATCGTCGGTTCGCTTTGGATCATGAAGAACATCAGCGACAACATGATGACGCCCGACGTGCCGGCGCTGGCGCCGAACAGCGATCAGCCGCCGCCGATGAAGGGGATGTGAGGCCAGGGCCCTGCCCTGGACCCGCCAAGGGCCGCAGGCCCTTGGATCCCGACTCCTAGGACTGGTTTCCAAAGGCTGAGCCTTTGGCGGGGTCCAGGGGCAGGGCCCCTGACCTTCTCCTCGTTGCAGTTAGAAACCGCACGGTCATCATGACCGCGACCGCAGCCAGGGCCGCCGCCAAGCCGCTCCACAAGCCGACGATGCCGAACCGCAGGCGGAACGTCAGCAGCCAGCCGAGCGGGAAGCCGATCAGCCAGTAGCCGATCGCCGCCAGGACCATCGGCACGGCGCTGTCGCCCATGCCGCGCAGCGCGCCGATCGCCACCGCCTGCACGCCGTCGACCACCTGGAACAGCGCCATGATGCCGAGCAGGCCGATCGTGATGGCGCTGGCGACGGTCTGCGGATCGAGGAACGCCGCCGCCACCGCGTGGCGGCCAGCCAGCAGCGTCAGCGCGATGCCGGCCATGACCAGCGCCGTGAGGCCGATCGCGACCAGCCCGGTGCGCCGCACCAGGACGCGGTCGCCGGCCCCGGTGGCGACGCCGGTCAGCACGTTGGCCGCCTGGCCCAGCGCCATCGGTATCATGAACAGGAAGGTGCCGACCGAGAGCAGCACTTGGTGCGCGGCCAGCGCGTCCCCGCCAAGCCGGCCGGCGGCTAGGCTGGAGGCAAGGAACAGGAGCGTTTCGGCGGCGATCGTGGCTGAGATCGGCAGCCCCAGGCGCAGCAGCGGCGGCAGCAGGCGAAGCTCCAGCCGTGGCGGCGACACCAGCCGGCGCCGCCTGGAGCTGCCAGGCAGCAGCGCGAACAGAACGCCCGGCGATCCCCCCCGGGGGGCGGCGCTGGCCAGCGCCGAGCCGCGCAGGCCCAGGGCCGGCACCGGCCCGATGCCGAAGATCAGGGCATAGTTGAGAAGACCGTTCGCCACCGCCATCAGCGGGGTCGTGCGCAGCAGCAGGTCGGCCTGATCGATCGCCGGCAGCACGGCGCGCAGCACGCCGAGCCCGGCCAGGAACGCCGGCGTCGCCCAGCGCAGCACCGCGAGGTAGCGGCCGACGTCGTGCGCCAGCGTCGGCGGCTCGTGCAGCGCCAGCAGCAGCGGCTCGGCCGCGCCGTAGAACAGGAACGCCGGCACGCTCAGCAGCAGCCCGACCAGCAGCGCGGTGCCGTGGATGCCGGCGATCCGATCTTCGCGGCCGGCGCCACGCGCCTGCGCCACCAGCACGCCGGCGCCGACCAACGTGCCCTGCAGCACCACGCCGGTGGTGAAGAACAGGGTGGCCGCGAGCCCGCCGGCGGCCAGGGCGCCGCTGTCCAGGTGGCCCAGCAGGATCGTGTCGGTGACGCCCATGGCGATCTGCGACAGGCTGGCGATCGCCAAGGGCCCCGCAATGCGCAGCAGCGCGCCGGCCAGCGCCGGGATGCCGGCACCCGCCGTCACGATCCCCATACGCACCATCCCTCCTGTTGCCCGGCCCGGCGCTTTCCCGCAAAAAGCGGCCGATGCCATCCCTGTCCCTGCACGACAGCCTGACCCGGACGACGCGGCCCTTCGTGCCGCTTGATCCCGCGCATGTCCGGTTGTACTGGTGCGGGCCCACGGTGTACGACCGCATGCACATCGGCAACCTGCGGGCGATGCTGACCGCCGATGTCCTGGTGCGCGTGCTGCGCACGCTGTTCCCGCGCGTGACCTTCGTGCGCAACGTGACCGACGTCGACGACAAGATCAACGCACGCGCGCGGGAGCGGGGCATCGGCATCGATGCGCTGGCCGAGGCGACGCTCCGCGACCTGCGCACCGACCTTGCCGAGGCTGGCCTGCTGCCACCGGACATCGAGCCGCGCGCCACCCATCACATTCCCGAAATGATCGCGCTGATCCGGCGCCTGATCGGGTCCGGCCATGCCTACGAGGCGGATGGCCACGTGCTGTTCCAGGTGGCGTCGTTCGCGGAGTATGGTCGCCTGTCCGGGCGCAACCCGGAGGAGCTGCTGGCCGGCGCCCGGGTCGAGGTCGCGGGCTACAAGCGCGATCCCGGCGACTTCGTGCTGTGGAAGCCGTCGACGCCCGAGCTGCCGGGTTGGGACAGCCCGTGGGGCCGCGGCCGCCCAGGCTGGCACATCGAGTGCAGCGCGATGGCCGAGCGCTACCTGGGGGACACCTTCGACATCCATGGCGGCGGGGACGACCTGCTGTTCCCGCACCATGAGAACGAGCGGGCGCAGAGCCTGTGCGGTTATCCGGGCAGCCGGTTCGCCACCGTCTGGCTGCACAACGCCATGCTGCACGTGGACAACGAGAAGATGTCGAAGAGCCTCGGCAACTTCCTGTTCATCCGCGACGTGCTGGACGAGGCGCCGGCGGAGGCGCTCCGGCTGCTGCTGCTGCAGACGCATTACCGTTCGGTGCTGAACTTCACGCGCGCGGGCCTGGTCGAGGCACGGCGCACGATGGACCGGTTCTACCGCGCGATCGATCGCGCCGGGCCTGGTCCGACCGATGTGGCGGCGGGACCGGACGAGGCGATGGCGGCGCTGTGCCAGGACCTGAACACGCCGGCGGCGATCGCCGTGCTGCACGAGCTGGCCGAGGCGGCGCTGGCCGGCGATGCGGCCGCCGGGGCGCGGCTCCGCACCGGCGGAGCGGCGATGGGGCTGCTGCAGGCGGACCCTGCCGCCTGGTTCCAGGCCGGCATTGACGGCGACGTGGTGGAGCGGGCGATCGCGGAGCGGCTGGCGGCACGCCGGGCGCACGACTACGCCGCGGCCGACGCGATCCGTGCCCGCCTGCTGGGGGATGGTGTCGTGCTGGAGGACGGGCCATCCGGCACCACGTGGCGGCGCGCGTGACGGACGGTCCGTGACCGGACGGGACGGCGGCGCCGACATCGGCCCGATCGGCGACAACAGCCCGGTGGTGGTGCTGGTGCGGCCGCAGCTGGCCGAGAACGTCGGCAGCGTGGCGCGCGCCATGGCCAACGGCGGGCTGTTCCACCTGCGCCTGGTGGCGCCGCGCGACGGCTGGCCGCAGGAGCGCGCCTGGCGCGCGGCATCGGGTGCCGACCGCATCCTGGATGCGGCGACCGTGCATGCCACCGTGGATGAGGCGGTAACCGACCTGCACCGGGTGCTGGCGACCTGCCCGCGGCCGCGTCACGTGGTGAAGCCGGTGCTGACCGCCCGCGGGGGTGCGGCGGAGTTGCGCGCCATCGCCAACCTTGGCCTACGCGCCGGCCTTCTGTTCGGGCCGGAGCGCGCCGGGCTGGACAGCGACGACATGGCCCGGGCCGACGCGCTGATCCGCTATCCGCTGAACCCGGCCTTCTCGTCGCTGAACCTGGCGCAGGCGGTGATGGTGATGGCGTACGAGTGGTGGGTGGCCGCCGACGACACCGTGCCGCGCACGCTGATGACCAACGAGACCCATGTCGCCACCAAGGGCGAGCTGCAGAACTTCCTCGGCCACCTGATCCGCGAGCTGGATGCGTGCGGCTTCCTGCGTAACCTGCCCAAGCGCCCCGGCATGGTGCGCAACCTCCGGCACCTGTTCGAGCGTGGGGAGGTCACCGAGCAGGAGCTGCGCACGCTGCACGGCGTGGTGACCGAGCTGGCCCAGGGCCGGCAGGGTAAGGGCAACGGCAGGGGCGGGGGCAAGGCGCAAGACGAGGCGTGATCCGCTTGCACTTTGATACGGCCATGGCCGCACCGTGGACACAGACGGGACCCATCTGATGCATTGTCCACGATGGCAGAGTCCTGATCATGCATCCTTCGCACACCCCCAACCCGGCGCGCCGCCTGCTGGCCCGGATCGGTCTCGTCGCCGGCCTCGCGGTCGCCGGCCTGTCGCTAGGCGGCTGCATCGTCTATGCGCCGCCCCACTATCACCACTGGGGCTACTACTGACGGTCCTGGCTCGTTGACTTCGGATGGGTGCGCCGCTATAGCGCCCGCCACTGCCGGGAACGTGGACGGTCCGGCCGATGCTGCTCAAGGCGGGCATCGGTGATGCGGACCGCGCCCGCCGCGACCCTGATCGGGGGCGGCCTACCGGTGCAACAAGCGGAACGATGCGGCGGGCCTTCGTGCCCGGATACGCACACCGCATCGCCGAAAGGGCGTCAACCGTGACCAAGCGGCTGGAAAGCAAGTACAAAATCAACCGCCGCCTCGGCGTCAACCTGTGGGGCCGGGCGAAGTCGCCGATCAACAAGCGCGAGTACGGCCCCGGCCAGCATGGCCAGCGCCGCAAGCAGAAGCCATCCGACTTCTCCGTGCAGCTGATGGCCAAGCAGAAGCTCAAGGGCTACTACGGCAACATCAGCGAGAAGCAGTTCCGCAAGTACTACGACGAGGCGGTGCGCCGGAAGGGCGA
>CAXUBN010000044.1:8099-11512 GCA_964249255.1 uncultured Acetobacteraceae bacterium
TCAGCGAGAAGCAGTTCCGCAAGTACTACGACGAGGCGGTGCGCCGGAAGGGCGATACCTCGGAGAACCTGGTGGACCTGCTGGAGCGGCGGCTCGATGCGGTGATCTACCGACTCAAGTTCGCGATGACGCCGTTCGCGGCACGGCAATTCGTGAACCACGGCCACGTCACGGTGAACGGCCGCAAGGTGAACATCCCCTCGTTCCTGGTGCGGGACGGCGATGCGGTCGAGGTGCGCGAGAAGTCCAAGCAGCTCGCCGTGGTGCTGGACGCGGCGCAGAGCGGCGAGCGCGACGTGCCGGAGTACCTCGAGGTCGACCACCGCGCGATGAAGGGCCGCTTCCAGCGCAGCCCCAAGCTCTCCGACGTGCCCTACCCGGTCACGATGGAGCCGAACCTCGTCGTCGAGTACTACTCGCGCTAATCCCTGCCCTGACGGCAAACCCTGGGTTCCAAGGGCTGCGCCCTTGGCGGGGTCCAGGGGCGGAGCCCCTGGATGCACGACCTTGTTCCTGAGATTTCCCGCCGCCGCACCTTCGCGATCATCTCGCATCCGGATGCCGGCAAGACCACGCTGACCGAGCGGCTGCTGCGTGCCGGAGGCGCGATCCAGCTTGCCGGCAACGTGCGCGCCAAGGGCGAGCGACGCCGCACCCGCTCCGACTGGATGGGCATCGAGCGTGAGCGCGGCATCTCCGTCGTCACCTCGGTGATGACGTTCGAGTATGGCGGCTGCATCTTCAACCTCCTGGACACGCCCGGCCACGAGGACTTCTCCGAGGATACCTACCGCACGCTCACCGCGGTCGACTCCGCGGTGATGGTGATCGATGCCGCCAAGGGCATCGAGGCGCGCACGCGCAAGCTGTTCGAGATCTGCCGGCTGCGCGACATCCCGATCATCACCTTCGTCAACAAGATGGATCGTGAGGCGCAGGACCCGTTCGCGCTGCTCGACGAGGTGAGCGAGGCGCTGGCGCTGGACACCGCACCGGCGACCTGGCCGATCGGCCGCGCCGCCACGTTCGCCGGCACCTACGACCTGCGCGCGCGCGCCGTGCGGCTGGACACGCCGCTGCCGCAGTCCGATCCGCGAATGGTGGCGCTGGGCGAGGAGCTGGAGCTGGTGGCGGCGGCGCTGCCCGAATGGGACCGGGACGGGTTCGACGCCGGCCACCTGACGCCGGTGTTCTTCGGCAGCGCCATGCGCGAGATCGGCGTCACCGACCTCCTGGATGCGCTGGTGGATTTCGGCCCGAGCCCGCGTGCCCAGGCCACCGACGGCCGGCCGGTGCGGGCGGACGAGCCCGGCATGACCGCGCTGATCTTCAAGATCCAGGCCAACATGGATCCGAACCACCGCGACCGCATGGCGTTCGCGCGCGTCTGCTCGGGCCGGCTGGTGCGCGGCATGCGGGTGCGGCACGTGCGGTCGGCCAAGCAGTTCGCCCTGCACACGCCGCAGTTCTTCTTCGCCCGCGACAGGCAACTTGCCGAGGAAGCGTTCGCCGGCGACGTGGTGGGCATTCCCAACCACGGCACGCTGCGCATCGGCGACACCCTGACCGAGGGCGAGGATATCCGCTTCACCGGCGTGCCACACTTCGCGCCCGAGATCCTGCGTCGTGTCCGCCTCGACGATGCGATGAAGGCCAAGAAGCTGCGTCAGGCGCTGGCGGAGCTGGCGGAGGAGGGGGTGGTGCAGCTGTTCCGGCCGCAGGACGGCAGCCCGCCGATCGTGGGCGTGGTCGGCACGCTGCAGCTCGACGTGCTGCAGGCACGGCTCCTGGGGGAGTACGGCGTGGCCATCGGCTTCGAGAGCACGCCCTACTCGCTGGCACGCTGGGTGGACGGCGACAAGGCGGCACTGGCCGCGTTCATCGCCACCAACCGCACCGCGATGGCCGACGACCTCGACGGCGATCCCGTATTCCTGGCCAGTTCGACCTTCACCATGCGCCGGGCCGCGGAGGCCAATGCGGCCCTCCGCTTCGCCGACATCAAGCAGATCGGCGTGGGTTCCGTCTGACCACCCTTGAAACCGACACCCCAAGAAATCGTGATAATTCCGTCAAACGACGGACGCCCAAGCTTCATACCTCATTAAGTCCTGCCCCCTAGCAATCGTGGCTGCGCACCGGGTGGATGCACCCGGCTCGGTTCAACGGCCAGCAGGACATCCATCATCATGAGCACGCAGAGCCTTCAGGTTTCCGGCATCGAGGCCGTGAACGCGGTCAGCGGAAACACCGTCTCCCTGATCCCCGACATCCAGATCGCCGATGCGGACGGCGCGGACGTTTCGGTGATGCTGCTGGTCGCCGCGACCGACGGCACGCTGTCGGTGGCATCGGTCTCGCCAGATGTCGAGGCGACCCTGATCCAGCGTCCGGACGTGTCCACCACGGTGGTGGCGCTGTCGGGCACGGCGCAGCAGGTCGAGACCGCGCTGTCGAAGGTCGAGATCACGACGCCCAGCGGCCTGAAGGCGGTGGCGACAGACAGCTACCAGCTGATCCTGAACGACGGCACCAACCGCGCCTTCGCCACCGGCAGCCTGATCGTCTCGCCGGTCCCCGTGATACCGGTCCCCGTAACGCCGACCCCCGTGACACCGAAGCCGGTGACGCCCACCCCCGTGACACCGGTTTCCGTGACGCCCGTGGTCGGCGGCGGCGCCGGCAGCACGTCCGGCAGCGCCTCGGGTACCGGCAGCTCCAGCACCGGCAGCCCGGTTGCGACAGGCGGGTCCTCGTCCGGGTCCACCTCGACCGGTGGCCTGACCGGGACGACCACATCCGGCAACAGCACAGGCGGCAGCAGCACGGGTAGCAGCAGCACGGGCAGCGGCAGCACGGGCACGACCTCGTCGCCCGGCCCCGTCACGGTTCCGGTCGTCGCCGCCCCGGTCGCGGCGACGGGCTACGTGCAGACGGGCAACAGCTACGTCGTCGGCAACAATGCCTTCCAGGCCGCGACCATCAACACCGGCACGAAGGCCGTCACCGTCACCAGCGGCGCCAGCGCGCTCAACTTCACCGGCGGCAACTCCACCCTGATGCTGACCGGCAGCGGCAGCACCACCGTGCAGAGCGAGGGCAACAACACGGTCTGGGTCGGCAGCGCGCCGCTCACCTACATCAGCGGCGGCAACAGCACGTTCCACGTCGGCAACGGCAGCTTCGACATCGTCGGCGGCATGCCCAGCGACAATAACACCGTGATCCTGGACAAGACCGGAAGCGGCGGCAGCGTGTCCCTGACCAGCACGGGTGCGGCCAACACGGTGCTGTTCGGTGGCAGCGCATCACTGCAGCTGCATGTGGCGAACGCCACGATCGTCCTCAACGGCGCCGACATGACCGGCAGCGCCGTGGTGAACAGCGTCGGCAACAACACCGTCTGGGGCGGT
>CAXUBN010000045.1:0-11467 GCA_964249255.1 uncultured Acetobacteraceae bacterium
CAGAAGGCCGGCCAGCGCCACCAGCAGCCGGTCCTGCGCCACGTGGCTGTCGCCGGCCTTCTGCGCGTCACCTTGCGCACCGTCGAGGGCCCGGACCAGCTCCGGCGTCGCCTGCGGATGGCCGGCACCGCTGCCCTGCACCTTGGGCAGGCGGCCGAGCTCGGCGTCCACGGCGGTCTTGGCCCGCTGCGGGTCACCGCCGGCGGCACGGATCAGTCCCGCGGCCGCACCCTCCTCATCGTCCAGCAGCGCCTTGAGCAGATGCTCCGGCGTCAGCCTCTGGTGGTAGTCGCGGGTCGCGATCGTTTGGGCGGCCTGCAGGAAGCCGCGCGACCGTTCGGTGAACTTTTCGAGGTCCATCTGTGTCCTGTCCCTTTGCATCAGGCGACTGGTGTACGGCCCGGCGTGATCCCGCCCCTCATGAGGCGACGGGCGCCGGCCGGTCGGGCATAGATTTGGGTGAAAGTGTCCCGGCGCTCAAGGGCCGTGGCCACGGTCACCCTGCCCATGTCCAAGGGACTCGATGCCATCATGACCCCTCGCATCCTCGACGACGAAACCCTGTGGGCCGGGCACATCCGCCTGGAGCGATTGACCATCCAGGGGCCGGACGGGGCCGGCACGCTGGTGCGCGAGGTGGCGGTCGCTCCGATGAGCGCCGCGATCCTGCTGCGGCGGCATGACGGCCGGCTGATCCTCACCCGGCAGTTCCGGGCGCCGGTGCTCCTGGACGGTGATGACGGGAGCCTGATCGAGTGCTGCGCCGGCAACGTCGAGCCCGGGCCCGGCGGATCGCCGCCGGGCCTCGCCGAGGCCGAGCAGGCCGCACGGCGCGAGGCGGAGGAGGAGACCGGCTGGCGCGTCGGCGCGATCCGGCACCTGTTCACCCTTTACGCCAGCCCCGGCGTCAGCACCGAGCGGCTCTGCCTGTTCATCGGCGAGGCGGCCGAGCGGATCGGCCCGGGTGGCGGCCTCGCCGACGAGGGCGAGGACATCGAGACGCTGGAGCTCGACCCGGCCGAGGCATGGGCCATGGCCGGCGACGGTCGCATCCGCGACATGAAGACCGTCCTGCTGCTGCAGCACCTCCTGCTGGAAGCGGCGGCCGCACCATCAGCCGGCTGATCAGGGTGCCGGCCAGCCCTGCCCCGTCCCAGCCTCACCGCCTGCCTCGCGCGCCGCGGCGAGGTTGGCGCGCTTCAGTCGCGCCGCGGCCTCGTCATACACGAACGGCAGGCAGGCCAGGCGCCGGCCGGCAGTGACGGGCGTCACCAGGTGCATGAGCGAGCAGGAGAAGATCAGCGCGCCGCCGGCAGGGGGCCGGTAGGAACGGCGGCTGAACTCCGGGAACACCAGTTCGCCGCCCTCGAAGCCGTCGTTCAGGTTGATCGAGACCGCGAAGCGGCGATGCGCGGTCGCGGTGACGGTGTTGTCGCGGTGTGGTCCGAAGCAGCCGCGGTCGCTGGCGTCGTAGCAGGCCAGGATCAGGCGATCGAGTTCCGTTGCCTCAAAATGGTGCGCCTTGCGGATCTCCGGCACCACGCGCCGGACGATGCGCGCCTGGATCTGCTGCGCGATCTCTCTGTCGCGCACCGGGCAGTCCCGTCGGCGCTTGAAGTTCATGTCCGCCACCGCCTGCGACGGTCCCGTGGGTCCTTGCGTGAACACGCCGGACGGCTGGCTGTCCGACCGCTCGTAGTAGGTGCACAGGCGCTCGCAGAACTCCGGCTCGAACACGTCCGGCAGCATCAGCACCGGCGCCGGCAGCGCCTCGGCCGTCCCGTCCGGTGCCGGCAGGCGCCGCAGCGCCGCGAGCACCCGCCGGGCCGCATCCGGGCCATCCTCGAGCGCGCCGCAGACCCTCAGCATCGGGTCCAGGATGTACCAAAGGTTGCGAGGCGGCCCCGAGAGCCCCTCCCCGGGTCGGCTGCCATAAAGCCGGCCCACCAGCCCATCCGCGTCGAAGAAGTGCCGGATCCCCGGCAGGTCCGCCCGCAGCCGGCCTTCGTACTCGTCGGCCGGATCGCCGCTCACACCGAAGAAGCTGGCCTGCCGGTCGTCGAACACCGCTCGCCCGGCCCGGATCCCAGCCAGCCCCGCCTGCGTCAGGGGCTCGGAGGAGGATGCGAACAGGTAGAGCACGACATGGCGACCGGCCGTCATGTCGAAGGTGTAGTCGCCGCGGTGGGTGGTGCAGCGCTGCCTGAACCAGGGCGCCGGATCGCCGACGAGGAGTTGAGTGGGGCTGGACATCCGGAGCGTCCCATTGTCGGCGGCCACGGGACGGACGGAAAGGGCCCGCAGTTCAGGACTCTATCATCTCCGGTCTGCCCCAGCCCGACAACCGCCGGTCACGCCGGTTTGGTCAGCTGGCCAGCGCCACGAAGCCGGTATCCGCCAACGGCCCGGTGAGGCTGCTGTTGGCGCGCAAGGCCGCGATCATGTCGTCGTTGACCTCGATCAAGGGCAGCAGACGCCGCTGCCGGTCGCCCATGGCCGCGATGGTGTGGCGCATCACCCACAGGCCGAGCCGCGACAGGTCGCCCTTCAGCACCGCAGGCAGTCGGTTGTTGGAGGTGCCGATGTCCTTCAGCAGCAGCGACCAGAGCTGCTGGTTCTTGACCAGCCCGGACATCCGGACATCCGCGTCGTCCTCCTGGATCATCAGCCGATTGACGAAGACGAAGGCGGCCGCCTCGGTTTCCCGCGGCGGCAGCGCCCCGCCTTCCTGCCGGCGGTACTGGTTGGCACCATAGCTCATGCCTGGATCCGTTCATCTCCGGGGGCATGGTCGACGACCATGCCCCCATGGTCTGCTGGAAATGCCTCGACGCGCGTCGCGGGGCCGGCGAGGCCGGCCCCCGGATTTGGTCTAGCCGCGGAACAGCGACAGGATCGACTGCGACTGCGAGTTGGCGATTGACAGCGACTGGATCGCCAGCTGCTGCTTGGTCTGCAGCGAGGTCAGCTTGGCGCTGGCCGCCGACAGGTCGGCATCGGTCAGGCCGCCGACACCGGCGGTCAGAGAGTCGCTGAGATCGCTGGTGAAGCTCTGCAGCCCGGTGATCTCCTGCGTTGTGGCACCCAGCGTCGTGCTGATGGTGTCGACCTTGGAGATCGCGCCCTGCACCGTGGTGATCGCGGCGGCGCTGGAGCTCAGTTGGGTCACCTCGCTCGCGGTGCTGCCGAAGCCGGTGACCGTGGACGTGGCGGCATGGACGCCCTCGCCGGTGATGTTGATCGAACCATCGGTCTGCAGGGCCGCGTTGTAGCCGTTAGCGTTGAGGGCGTTGACCAGCTTGCCGAGCGAGGTCGCGGCCGAGTCGGTTGCGGACGTCAAGATGGTGACCGTGGTGTTGGCGTTGGCACCCGTCGTGTTGGCGGTGGTGGCGGCGGTGCCTGAAGGATCGAACTCAAAGGTCGTGGTGCTGCCGTCCGCATTGGTCAGCTGGACCTTCGAGCCGGCACTGAAGGACCCTTCCACCAGCGAGCTGTCGGTGGCGATATTGATGCCCGTCGAGTTGGCGTTCAGGACCGTCTGCGTGGCGGCCGTCGCGCTGGTGCCGGCGGCGAAGGTGTTCGACGTCAGCCCAAGCGCGTTGCTCAGCACGTTGCTGGCGCCGCCACCACCGCCCAGCAGGGTGGCCTGGTTCGCGATGGTGAGGGTCGAGCCCTGCAGGCCGGTCACGATGTTGGCGGTCCCGAGCGACGCACCGCTGTCGGCGGTCGAGGTCAGCACGTTCACGCCGTTGAAGGTCGAGCTGCGTGCGTAGGCGTTGATCTGGTTGACGGCATTCGCGACCTGATCCTGGATGGTCGACTGGGAGATGCCGCTGGTGCCGGCCGTGGTCACCGTGTTCTGCAGCGTCTGCAGCGTGGACAGGATGTCGGCCGACGCCTTAGTCGCCGTATTGACCACCTGGGCACCGAACGACAGGCTGTCGGATACCGCGGAAAGGCCGGAGATGTTGCCGGTGATCGTGGATGCGATCGCGTAGATCGCGGGATTATCGGAGGCGGACGAGACCTTGAGGCCGGTCGAGACCTGGTTCTCGGTCTGGTTCAGCGCCGAGGTGGTCGAGGAAAGCGACTCAAGGGCGGCCAGCGCCGAGGTGTTGGTGTTGATGGACAAGGTCACGATGGGAACTCCAGTTCGAGGGTTTTCACACCTGCCAACTCACCATGACGCGGTTAACAACGTGTCTACGGACCGATCATTCCGGTCTCGTTGAACCCTTTTCGTTCTGGATCATGACCCGGAGCAGCTTCAGCGCTCGGTAGAAGTCCTCGGTGGCAAACGCGTCGGCGACGATGCCGAGCGCCGCCGCGGTGTCGGGCCGCGCGTCGGCCGCGAGTCGCTCCAGCAGGTCTTGAACCGCGATGGTCGCGTCCGGTCTTTCCTCGACGGGGCCGACATAGGCCGTTTGAAGCTGGAAGTAGAGCTGGCGCATCATGGTTTCCGCCTCGTGCTCGGCCATGATCTGCTTGCCGAACAGGAAGCGTGCCTGCGACACGAGCTCGATTCGACACTTGCTGCGGAACCGGATGGTCGCGCCGTTGACGACCATCATCTCGCCGGGCCGCAGTTCAAGAACGAGATGAGACATGCCACTACCGTATCTCGTCGCAACCGGATCGCCGCGGACGCACCTCAAGGATAGGGCGCCGCTCCTTAACTCGCGGTAAAAGAAGAGCCGCCAACCGCTTAAAGATACGAGGCCAGGGTCAGGCCCTTCATGTCCGCGATCAGGCTGTAGGACGCCTGCAACTGGTTCTGCGTGTCCGTCAGCTGGATCGACAGCGAGGCGGGATCACTGTCCTTGATCAGCCCTAGCTGCTGGGTCAGCGCATCGCTGGTCAGGGACAGGGTGCCGTTCTGGGCGGTGAGCTGCGCCTGCGTCTGCCCCAGCCCCGCGACGATCGTGGTGAGGCTGCCGCTGACGGCCGACACGGCGTCGCTGGTGTCGTCGACCAGGGTCGCGAAGCCGGCGCTGCGCGGATCGGCCTGGTCGAGGCTGCCTACGGTCGCCAGGGCCCGCACCAGGTCGCGGATCGAGGAGCCGGTCGAGGTGGCGGTCGCGGCACCGCCCGCCGTCGCGACCAGGCCAACCGTCACGCGGTCTTGCTCGCCGACAGCGACGGTGTGCCCGAGCGACGCGGCGCTGCCGCCGTCGACGCTGAGTGCTGCGGAGAACACCGAGGTTCCGGGATCGTTGTCCGCCGCCGCGGCCAGCGTGGCGCTTTCGGCCGCCGCGGCACCGGTGGTGCCGACCGCGGCGACGCTGCCGGCGATCGTCGTGAACAGGCTGCCATGCAGGATCGAGTCCGGATCCGTCACGGGTGCATCGGTGGCGTCGCTGCCGCCGAACACGTAGCCGCTGCCATCCCTGGTGTTCAGCAACGAGGCCAGCTCCGTCAGCGACTGGCGCGCCTGCAGCGCCGCCGTGGCGATGCCGGCACTGCCCGGATCGCCCTTCAGGCTCGTCAGCGACGTTTGCAGGTTGGTGGCGATGGTGGTGATGCGCGACAGCGCGGTCTGCGTCACCGTCAGGGTGTTCTGCGCCGACGCGATGTTCTGCTGCCAGCCGCCCAGCTGCGTGATCTGCGGCTGCAGGTCCAGGGCCTGGTAGCGTCCATCACCGAGCCCGGCGTAGCTGTCCGACGTGACGCCGGACGAGACCGCGGCCTGTTCCGCCGCATACCGGGTGCTCAGCTGATCCGTTGCCTGGGTCAGGGACGTGATGGTCGACGGGAGAAGGGTGACGCCCTGGATCATCATGACGTGCCCTAGTTGATGGCGGTGAGCAGGGCGGTGAACATGGTCTGCACCGCCGTGATCACCTTCGCATTGGCGGCATAGGCATTCTGGAGAGCGACGACCGAGGACATCTCGTCGTCGACCGAGACTCCGGACACGCTCGCAACCTTGGATGTCAGCGACGACTGGACGGCGGTCTCATTGGACAGGCTCGTGGTGATGTCGTTGACCGTCTCGGCCTGCGAGCCGGTCAGCGCCGAGGCGAGCGAGGCAAGGTCGGTGCTGCTCGAATACGGCGAGGACAGGGTGCCATTGACGCCGAGGCCGGTCGAGGCGGCCGCCGGCTGCATCGTGCCGCTCCGCACCGTGGATCCCAAGGCATGGTCCAGCATACGGTCGATCAGGGTGGTGTCGCCGCTGCCGCGTCCCGTATTGACGGTGAAGTCGGTGGCGCCGCTGGGGGCACCGTTGGCGGCAACGACGCCCCCGGTCACGTCGGTGTTGCCGTCGCGGATCGTGTTGGGATCGCTCACCACCGCAGGGTTGACCTGGATCACGTCCGAGAAGCCTACCTGTCCCGCCGGGGTGGTCGCGACCGCCGAACTGCCGGGTAGCGTACCATTGTTATCCGTGAACAGGGTCAGGCCCTGGGCGTTGAAGCGGCCGGCAAGCGTCTGCGAGAACGAGTCGAGCTCGGCCTGCATGGTCGGCAGGGTCTGGTCGCGGAGCTGGATGTTCGCACCCAGCGTGCCGCCCGTCAGGCTCGTGGTGACGTCACGGCCGTTCAGCGTGATGGCCGGGATCGACCCGGGATACGCATTCGCCGCGCCGACCGCAGCATCCGTGGTCTGGAGCGGGCCCGTGGCGGTCGCCGTGGTCGGCAGGGCAAGCCCGTTGGCGGTGGACACCAGCATGTTGCCGTTGGCGGTTTCCGTGAACTTGACCGACAGCACGTTGGACAGCGTGGTCATGGCCGCCGCGCGCTGGTTCTCGAGGTCGGCGGTGCTGATGTTGTTGATCTGATCGCCCACGATCTGCCCGGACAGCGATCCGATCAGCTGGAGGCTCGAGTTGGCCGTGGCCACATCGTCGATGATCGACTCCTGCGCCGCCTGGCGCTGGGTCTGGTAGGCGGCGGCCGTATCCTGGATGTTCGATGCCAGGGTCTGCGCGGCCGAAACCACGGCACCCTGCCCCGCCTGGTTGGATGGGTCGGCCTCCAGCGTGATCAGGCTGGTCTGCAGGTTACCGACCGCATCGGACAGTGTGCCGCTGCTGCCGGAGTCGGCGCTGGTCGATCCCTGCAATGCCAGGATCGGTGCCAAACCGTTGCTGGCCGTCGTCAACGCGGACACGGTCGCGTTCTGACCGTAGAGGCTGTCCTGAAGGGCGACGTTGACGATGCGGCCGGTCAGGCCGACGCGCACGCCATCCGGCTGCCCCCCCGCGGTCAGCGAGGAAACGGATGACGTTTCGGTGGCATAGCCGGCCGTGTTGGCGTTGGTGACGTTCTGCGAGGCGATCGCGAGCTCGGACTGGACGGCCGAAAGCCCACTGGTGGCGATCGAGAGAGATGCGCTGAGGCCCATGTCGACATTCCAACCGCTTGCGTGCGCGCTCCGCCGGACGAGGGCTCAGGATGAACCGCCAACAGTTAACGGTTCCTGAATGCCCTACTGCTTCATCGACAGCGCCATCTGCAGCATCTCGTTGGCCGTGGTGACGACCTTGGCGTTGGCCCCGTAGGCCTGCTGCGCGGTGATCAGCTTGGTAAGGTCGGTATCGAGGTCGGTGGTCGAGCTTTCGACCGCCGAGGTCTCGAGATTACCGGCACCGTTCTCGCCGGCCAGGGTAAGGCTGGCCTGGCCCGATCCGGAGGTGGCCGTGAACGCCGCGCCATCCTGCGAGGCCAGCGAGTTGGGGCTCGCGAACATCGCCAGCGGGACCTTCGCGACCAGCTGAGACACCTCGGTGTCGTTGTTCTCGAAGGTTGCCATGACGCTGCCGTCGTCGGTCATGGTGACGCCGGCGAAGGTGCCGCTGGTGACGCTGTCGGTGCTTGCCGTGGTGACGGTTCCAGCACCACCGGCGGTGGCCTGGGTTGTGGCCGACGTCGATCCGATCTGGCCCAGGTTGACCGTGATGGCGCCGAGCCCGCTGCCGCCGCTCCCTGCCGGGATGCCGAAGCTGGCATTGGTCCCCCCGGTGGTGTTGGCGGTGCCGCCAGCCGGCGTGATCGAGGTCATCGCACCGGTGGAGTTGAACTGCACCCGGGCGCTCATGCTGGGATTGGCCGCGCCGTCCACGGTCGCCGAGACGGTCCAGTTCGCGTTGCCGTTGCTGGTCCAGGACAGGTCGAGACTGTGCGGCTTGCCGGCGGCGTCGTAGACCGTGGTGGTCTGGCCGGTCGCCCCGGGGGTCCCGGTCCCGGCGGCCGCGGCGGCATCGCTGGGCAGGTTCGCGGCCTCGGTCACGGTTGTGGTCTGCGTGGGCCGGAACGCAACGTTGGACACGTTGATCGTCTGCAGCGTACCCGTGTTCAGAGCGCCGGTGCCGGGATCGACCATGTAGCCGTTCAGGTACTCGTTCGACGAGTTGACCAAGTAGCCGGACTTGTCCTCGGTGAAGTTGCCGTTCCTGGTGTAGTAGGCCGCGTCCTGGAACGCGGGCGTAGCGCTCGATGCATCGCCGTTCTCCTCGCTGACGGAGAAGAACCCGCGTCCGGAGATCGCCAGCGCCAGAGCGTTGCTGGTCGAGGTGATCGTGCCCTGTGCCTCGTTCTGATACGAGGTGGAGGCGCGCACCGTCCCGTTGGCACCCTCGGCGTTGGTCGAGTTCAGCACGTAGTCGGAGAAGTCTGTGTCGGTGGCCTTGTAGCCGACGGTCTGGCTGTTCGAGATGTTGTTGCTGATGTCGGTGAAGGCGTGAGACTGCGCCGAAAGGCCGCTCACCGCCGTGTTCAACGCGCCGAAGACCGACATGTACCCGAACTCCCGTGCCGCATGCCGACGGGCATGCTCCTGCTCATGACGATGGACGGGAGCACGAACCGTGCCAGCGGATTGGCGGCCTGATAAGCCGCATCCAACCGGTCATATCGTCCCGTACGCCGTCCATCCAATGCCGGCCGGCAGATTCTGCCCGGCAGGACCTACCGCCACGGCACATATCCCGGGACGATCCCACGCGGGCGCACGCCGGCTCCACATGGCCCGCCCCTTGCACAGGGTCGGCCAGGAGGACCGTCAATGTCCGCATTCGCAACGAGCCTGCCGCAATCTTCCACCGGCACGTATGATGCCGTCGCCTCGTCAGCGCCCGGTCTCACAACCTCCTCGGCTGCCGCAGCGCCGACCGGGATGGACGCATGGTCGTTTACGTCGCAGCTGGCGAAGATCACGAACGACATTGATCGGCCTTCAAGGTTCGTTAGTGGATCCTCGTCATCCTATACGGGGACAGGATCGGTTGTTGCGTCGGACCCCGGTGCGGCGCCATCCCGGCAGGACGGCGCGATGGGAAGGGGCATTTCAAGAGATCAGCCCGTTCAGGGGAGGGGATTTATGGCGCCCGTTCCCACGCAGGCTGCCGATCCGGCCCTGGAGCCGCAGGACGGAAGCGACATGCAATCGCGATCCGGCGGTGTGGATGCCATGGCATCCCGAACCGGGCCAGCCTTACGTCATCAGCGTCCGCCTTCGGCGACCACGGATACGGGGCAACCCACGTCACGATCGTCCCTGACAACCGGTGACGGTCCGATGGATCCTGCAACGGCCGCGATCCTGTCGGGCGGCCCTTCCACATCGAGCGACGCTGCATCGTCCATGAGGACATCAGATCGGACCGTGGCACGGGCTGGCCAGAAGGGCTCGAAGCCTGGAGGTGCCGCAGGGGAAACCGACGGTAACTCGACGATGGTGTCGGCATTGGCGGCCGGTTCCGCGCCGGGCCACGCGACCGCCGCGGCCGCTGCGTCGGAGCACCCCGGCGCAATGTCCGCATCGTTCGATGATCCTTCCGCCGCGGTGGTCGCAGGCTCCACCTCCGCACAGCCTATGAGCCTGTCAGCCGACTCCTCAACCTCGCCGCATGCGGGCGGCCATACCCACCCGACCGCATCGTCCGACGATCCGGCATCATCGCTGGCGCCAACCACGACGCCTGCCACGACGTCGCCATCCACGGCCATCGCAGCGGCCTCGGCTCCTGATGCCAGGCTCGACGGCATCGCCATACGAGACATCGTCCGGACAGGCCTGACCGGGGCGGGCACCGCGTCCGCCGCGACGGCGCCGGCCGCGTCGACCTCCGGCCTGCCGCCCGAGGACGGCACATCGGCGCCAAACGCATCCGGCGCCGCGGATCAGGTCGGCACCTCGCTGCTGACGCTCGCATCGTCGGCGGACGGGGGAAGCCGGATCTCGGTGTCGCTGCATCCAAAGGAGCTGGGTGCTGTTCACGTACAGCTGCAGCTTGCTCCGGATGGAAGCGCCAGGATCCTGGTCGCCGCCAGCGAGCCCGGTACGCTGCGCAGCCTGATGGCGGACCAGGAGCATCTGCACGCCGCACTCGATGCCGCTGCCGTGCCGTCCGAGAACCGCCACATGAGCTTCGAGCTGGCACCGGCGACGACCGCAACCGGCGGTGATGCGGACGCCCGCCCGGGATCACATCATCCGGGCAGCCCCGGGAGCCTGACCGGGTTCGATGCCCATACGGGTGCGAACATGTCGGGATCTCGCCAATCCGGCCAGCAGAACCAAGGCGGGGCTGGCGGCGGCAACCCGTCATCCGGTCCGAGCGGGATCATCAACGGTGACGACGAGGCGGACCCGCCGTCGCAGGCCATCTCGATCCTGACCGCGCGCCTGCTGCCGGCCGGCAGCATCAACATCACCGCCTGATCGCCGGAAGGAGCACATCATGAGTGGGATCATCACCGCAACCGGAAGCTCGAACTCCGTCAGCCTGCTGACGGCGACCGAGGCGGCAGCGAAGGCCGCGAACGCGACCAACACGACCTCGGGCACGGCGACCACGAGCGGCAGCGGCGATGCCCTGGTCTCGCTGACGAGCAACTACAACCAGTTCCTGAGCCTGCTCACCGCGCAGCTGCAGCACCAGGATCCCACCAGTCCAATGGACACCGACAGTTTCACCAGCGAGCTGGCGCAGTTCGCGGGCGTCGAGCAGCAGATCAACACCAACACCAACCTGACCCAGCTGCTGTCCCTCAACCAGGACACGCAGGTCAGCCAGGGCACGGCACTGGTCGGGCGGCAGGCCGTTGCCGATACCACCGAAGTGCCGCTGCAGAACGGCTCGGCCGAGCTGCAGCTGAACCCCACCAGCGCCGGGGCCGCGGAGGTCGCCATTACCAACAGCGCCGGCACGGTGGTGAAGACTCAGGCTCTGAACCTGTCGGCCGGCACCACGGACTGGAGCTGGAACGGCCAGGACGATGCGGGCAACCAGCTGCCCGACGGCACCTACACCGCCGCCGTGATGAGCGCCGACAGCGCCGGCAACACCAGCAGCGTGCCCTTCAACGTGATCGGCACCATCACCGGCGTCGCCAAGGACGGCACCACCGGGGTGAACGTGCAGATGGGCAGCACCACGGTCGAGATGACCAAGGTCACGTCCCTGCTTGGTTCAAGCAGCACAGGCTCTGGCAGCGCCGGCCCTGGCAGCGGAGGCCCTGGC
>CAXUBN010000046.1:0-11334 GCA_964249255.1 uncultured Acetobacteraceae bacterium
ACCATGGAGTCGGCCGCCGACCTCGCCGCCCGCTTGGCTCGCACGGCCGAGGCGCTTGCCGATCGCCGCCGCGAGTTGGCCGCCCTCGCCGCCGCATCGCCCGAGGGCAGCCTTGTCATGGCCGACGCCGCCATCCGCCGCCTGGAGGAAGCGCATGCCAATCGGCAGGCGCGCACCGCCGGCCTGGCCGTGGAGATCGCCCGGCTGGACGGCCGGATCGCCGTGGAGGAGGGTCGCGGCCTCGACGAGCAGATCGAGGCGGCGCGGCGCCGGGGCGAGGCCGCCGCTGTCCTGCGCGCCGGGCACGCCCGCGAGGCAATGATCCTGACCTTGCTGCGCGACACGCTGCTGCACGCCGATCGTGAGGCGCGCGAGCGCACGCTGGCACCGCTGATGACCCGTATCGGGCCCTACCTGCAGGCGCTGTTCCCGCGCGCCGAGCTGCGGCTGGGCGAGGACTTCCTGATCAGCGGCCTCACCCGGTCCTCCGCCGAGCGGTCCGACCCCGCCGCGGATACTGATGGCGAGCGCTTCGATCTGCTATCGCATGGCACCCGCGAGCAGATCGCGATCCTGGCTCGGCTCGCCTTCGCCGACATGCTGCTCGCTTCCGGCCGTCCCGCCTTCCTGGTACTGGACGATGCTTTGGCATTTGCGGATCCGGCGCGGATGGAGCGCATGTTCGACATCCTGACCGATGCTGGCCGCCGCATGCAGATCCTGGTGCTTACCTGTCGCGATGACGTCGCGACCCGACTGGGCGGCACACGCGTGGCGCTGCGGGACATCCGCGATGGGGCCTGATCGCCCGATGGCGTCTACTGCGTCAAGCGGAGGTTGGAGATCTGGCTACCGATCTGGGTGAAGGCGCTGCTCAGGCTGCTCGCGGTTGGGCTTTCCAGATAATCGGATGGGGTCGTCGCGCAGTTTGTCAGCTGGTTCCGGGCATTGGTATCGGACACGCCTAGCCCGATGACGAAGACCGTGATCCCGGCGTTCTTCATGTTGGTGCAGACCGCTTGCCATCTGGTGTCGAGCATGGCGTTGGCGTTGCTCAGGGTGGTGGCAACGCCGCCGGACTCGCTGATGTTGAGCGGATTGTTGGTGGCGCTCAGCCGGCCATAGGGCATGTAGAGGGTTGCGGGGTTGTTCTGCTGGTTGCCCGGGGCAATTTGGCTGTCATAGCCCCACGTGTTGTCGCCGTCGGAGACCAGGATCGCGACCTTTTGGATCGGCGGCGACGGCGCCGGGCTCTGCGTCATGTAGTTATGTGGCAACACAGAATCGCCCCAGCCGGCCGAGCCCCGCCAGTTTGGGCTGAGCGTGAACCAGCCACCTTGCATGCCCAGGCCGATGATCGTGCCGGAGTAGGCGGTCGTGAACCCATTTACCATGGTCAGGATGGTGTTCTTGCTGGCAGTCAAGGGAAGTATCGGGACTGGGCAACCGCGATTGGGTCCGAACGTCAGGCCAGCCGTGATGGCGGGGTTGCTGCTGGTCTTCACCGAGGATGGTGCACCCCAATCGTTGTCGCCCATGCAGACGCCATTCGAATAGGGACCGGTGCACCATTGGTTATGGCCGGTGGTGCCGTATTGATTATAGGTGTCGTCTGCAAAATACGGTACAAACGCCTTGGTGGAAGGCGGCGCGTCGGACTCGTCGTCGTTATTGGTCCAGCGTCCCTGTACGCAGCCGGCCCAGGAATATTGCGTGGATCCGCCGTCCTTGTACTGGGCCGCCGTGGGCATCGACGACAGCCAGCCCTGCTGCATCGTCCCGTTTCCGACGTTGATGGTGGTCACGAAGGGCACGACCGAAACCCATAAGTTCGCCACGGTGTCGTTGCCAGGCCCGTAGAGGATGTTCATCAGGTCGGCGATGGCGGCCTGCAAGGCCTGCAGCTTGGTGCCATTCGTCGAGCCGTCGGTCTGGGCCATCGAGCCGGTGTTGTCCAGTACGAGCGCCACCTCAAGGCCGGATGCGCCGGGCGTGGCGCTGGCCTGGTCGCTGACGGGCAATGTGACCGGTATGCCGGGCAGGATCCGGATGAAGGGGGTCAGCGGCAGCAAGGCGGTGGCGGTGATGGTCACCGTGCTGTTGTCGCTGCTGACGGCGAAGCTGAGCGTGGCGCTGGTCGAGCCGAAGATCCCGGCGGGCTGGCTGCCGGTGCCGCCGTATCCAGGCAGGAAATTTGCCCAGAACAGCGCGGTCGCATCCGTCTGCATGGTGGAGGATGTGATCTCGCGCGCCGCCAGGAGTGCTGCGGCATCAAGCGAGGTCTGCAACCGGGACTTCAGCGCCCAGAGCCGCTCGAGATCGATCGCGAGCCCGGCGAAGCCGATCAGCACGATCATGCAGATCGCCGTCATCATGGCGACCGAGCCGCGCCTGTTCATGATCCGCACCCCTGGGTCCCGGCGGCATTCACCGTTACCTTGGCAAGGTTGGTCGGGTTGGCGGAGCGGACCAGGAACAGGGTATCGAGGTGCAGGACGCTGGCAGCCTGGCTGATGAACTTGGCGCTGAAGGTGAAGGGCGACACCGATGCAGTGGCCTCCGTGACGATCAGCACTTGGTTAGCCGGGATCACCACCGGAGGCGTCGCCGTGTTGTCATAGCCAGGGATCGTCGCCTGCGCGCCGGACGTGCACGTCAGTGCCGGCCTGCATATGATACTTCCATATTGGGGATTACCCCAAAAGTATTGCCAGGCCACCGTTGGCGGTGGGGTATTTGTTCCGGACCCGCTGCTCTTGGTTCCAGGCACAACGGCCGTGATGATGAAGGAGCCGACGCCAGCCGGGGCGGTGATGTTGAGGTCGCTGGCCATGATCTGGGCCTCGGCCTGGAACCTATTCAGATCGCCCGGGCTGTTGATGGCCTGGCATTGCGTGATGACCTCGCCCATCTGGGCCGCCACCTGCTCCAGGCGGAAGTAGATGCGGACATAAGTCACCAAGTCGACGGTCGCCAACGCCAGCACCGCCAGCACGGGTGCCACCAGCGCGAACTCGATGGCGGAGACGCCTCGCCTAAGGGCAAGTCGCGAGGAACGGTTCATTCTGCACCACGATGGTGATGACGTGGGTGAAGCCGGTGCTGCGCAGGATCGATTGCGCCAGGCCGGTGAGGTAGGGCTGGGGATAGCTCAGCATGTAGACGACCGTGTTGCCGCCGACCCCGGCGCTCGCCGTGCCGTTCGTGGTGGTCTGGTAGTTGCCGAAGCTGTTGTAAGACGCTGAACTGACGTTGAGGCTGCTGCCCAGGATGAAGTTGCCGGTCGACTGGCTCACCACCGCCCTGATCAGGCCGCTCCGGTTGGTGGGGGAGGTCGTCGTCACTCCGAGCGGGGTGCAGGATCCGGTGATCGCGAAGCGGCTAGCCTGCCGTGCGCCGTAATCCAGCGCCGCACCGGTCGCGATCTGCCAGGACAGCTCCATCACCATGACCAGGAGCGTCAGGAAGCAGAGCGCCACCAGCCCGAACTCGACCGCCGTTGCGCCATCGCGAGCCTGAACCAGGATCGCGGCATGGGAATGACTAGGGCGCCGCATGTCCCAGGCTTCCGTAGGCAAGGATCGCCGCCTGGGCGTCCTGCGGCTTCATGTCAGCCTCCAGGATGTGTCCGGCCTGCTCGGTATCGCCCGTCGCCACCAGCGCCAGCGCCAGGTCGTCCTTGATCCGGCTGGATGCGCTGGCGTCGGCAGCGAGCGGCTGAAGATAGCCGAGTGCCTCGTTGCCCTTGCCGTCTAGGGCAAGCGACAGCCCGAGGTCGGTCGCGGCGGTGACCAGATCCGGCTGATGCGCCAGAGCCCGCCGATACAGCAGCTGCGCCTTGGCGTGGTCGCCGACAAGATCATGGGCGACGCCGAGATCGACCAGGGTCGAGGTGTCGTCCGGTGCCTTGGCAATCGCCTGCTCCAGATATGTGGATGCCTTCGCTGGATCGCTCTTCAGGAAGACCCGGCCAAGCCCGAGGAGGGCCAGCTGCTGCCCCGGCCGGAGGGCCAGGATCCGGTTGAAGCTTCCCTCGGCCTGATGGATATCGCCCATCAGGTACTCGGCCTGTGCCTGCCGGAGTAGCGCTTCGACGTTGTTCTGATCTCGCACCAGGATGTCATGTGACACCTGAAGCGCCGCAGATGCCGCGCCGTTGGCGAGTGCGACGTCGGCGATCTTCAGCTGCGTATCGTCGTCGATGCTGCCTGCGGTGCTACAGGCCGAGCATAGAAGCATGATCGACACGAGGGACTTGCGCATGGGAGTCTTTCCTAATGCGTGAATAATGTTGACAATGTCAATGCGGCTGGTCCGCCGACGATCATGAAGAGCGTCGGCAGGATGAACAGGATCATCGGCAGCGTCAGCAAGACCGGCAACCGCGCCGCATTCGCCTCGAAGCGCAGGAGGATCTCCTGCCTCATCTCGGTGGACAACGATCGGAGGGCATGACTGAGCGGGGTTCCATACTGCATCGTCTGGATCAACGTAGCTCCCAAACGCTTAATGGATTGCAAACCGGTACGGATCGACATGCCGTTCAAGGCCTGCTTGCGGTCGGCGGCGATCCGCAGCTCATGCGCGGTGATGATCAGCTCCCGACTCACCTCCGGATGGGATTCCCGCATCTCCTGGCCGACCCGCTCGACCGCCGCCTCAAGACCAAGGCCAGCCTCGGTGCAGATCACCAGCATGTCGAGCGCGTCCGGAAGTCCGCGCTCCAGCCGCTTCAGGTAGCCATTGCGCTTGCGCTTGACCCAGCTGTCGGGCAGCAGGAGGCCACCAACGGCGCTGACGCCGAGCACCAAGTAGTGCGTCCGCGTCGATAACGAGACGTGTTGAAGCAGGAAGAAGACGCTCAGCGGAAGGAGTATCAGCAGCGCCGCCTTGCTTCCGATGAAGAGTGCCAGCGTGTTGCCGCCACGGAACCCGGATGATCGTAGCGTCCTATCCAGTTCGGACAGCGTTTTTGCCGATAGCAGACCGCTGCGTGCGAACAGGTTACCGATGCCGACCAGGGTGCGGACTCCTCGGGCACCGCGGCTGCTGATCGCCTCCAGTTCCAGCTCGTGATCCTGCCTAATCCACCTGACACGCGCCGCCAGCCTGTCGCGCTTGGTGATATGATCAAGGTAGACGAGGCTGCCGCTGGTCATCGCCAGCAAGACGCACATCGTCAGGGTGATCAGGGCCAGGCGCATCACGACAGGCTCTTCCGGATCAACATGCGCATCGAGAACATGCCCATGCACCACATGAGGCAGGCGAAGGCGACGATCCGCTCTCCAGCCTGCTTCTCGAACAGCACCGCGATGTAGGACGCGTTCACGACCATCATGATCCCGCCTGCGCAGGGGGGCAGGGCGGCCAGGATGTACATGCTCATCTTGGCCTCCGATGCGAGCGCACTGCCGCGTTCGCGTGCAGCCGCCCGCTTCCTGACGGTTTCGGCCAAGTTCTCCAGCGTTTCGGTCAGGCCGCCACCGGTCTGACTCTGCAACGACAACGTCACCGCGAAGAATCCATATTCGGGGAGCGAGTTGCGGTCGGCCATGCCACGCAGGGACTCCTCCAGCGTGGCGCCGATGGCGACCTGCTCGGCCACCCGGCCGAACTCCTGGGCGGTCGGCTCCGAAGCCTCCTTGGCAACGATCCCGATTGCCTCCGACACCGGAACACCGACCCGCACCGCCCGCACGATCATGCCGAGCGCGTCAGGAAACTGGTCGAACAGGACCCGCTTGATCCGCTGATCGCACCACCCGTATACAGAACGGCAGGTCAAGATCGCGACGCCCGGGCCCGCAGGCCAGGCAAGTGGACGATACACGAGATGAGCAACCAGATATGCGGCGCTGCCGGCCGCCATGCTTGCCAGCAACACCAGTGGAAGCGGCAGCGGATAGCGGTCACGCTTTGCCGGATCATACAGGAGCCACCGAGTCAGGTGCCGACCGAATCGCGAGGTCGATGGCATGGCCAAGCTGATCAGGCTGGTCGCCTGGGTCGAGCGTGCCTGCGCATGCGGCCGGACGACCTGCTCAACCCTGGCGCTGAAGCGCTTGCCCTGCTGCCTGCCGGCAAGGGCGAACAGCAGGCAGATCGTCAGCAGCAGCAGGAGGCCGAACGCCGCGAGGAGCAGGCAGACGACCCTGCCGCTCATCGCTCCGCATCCTCCAGCGCCGCCACCCAGGCCCGGTCGAGCTGGAAGTAGGTCAGGCGCTCGTGAAAGCTCGGGCGGGTACGGCTTACCCGGTAATGACTGATGATCCGGCCATCGGTCGACTCGCCCTCGATCTCCAGTTGGAAGATGTCGTTCATGATGACGACGTCACCCTCCAGGCCACCGACGTCGCTCACCTGGGTGATGCGCCGGCCGCCGTCGCGCTGCCGCTCCACCTGCACGATCAGGTCGATGGCGCCCACCATCTGCGTGCGGATCGCCTTTGGGGGAAGGCCCATGTTGCCCATCTGCACCATGTTCTCGATGCGGGTCAGCGCATCGCGCGTCGTGTTGGCATGGATCGTCGACATGCTGCCGTCGTGACCCGTGTTCATCGCCTGCAGCATGTCAAAGGCTTCCGAGCTCCGAACCTCGCCGATGATGACCCGGTCGGGCCGCATCCGCAGCGCGTTGCGCACCAGATCGCGCTGCGTGATCTCGCCCTTGCCCTCCAGGCTTGCCGGACGAGTTTCCAGCCGGACAACATGCGGCTGCTGGAACTGAAGTTCAGCGGCGTCCTCGATGGTGACGATGCGCTCACCCGGGTCGATCGTCCGCGACATCGCGTTCATCAGCGTGGTCTTGCCGGAGCCGGTGCCACCCGAGATGATGATGTTAAGCCGTGCCCGGCCGGCGATCTCGAGGATGCGGGCCATTGACCGGGAGCAGGACCCGTTGGCGACCAGCTTGTCGAAGTCGATCACACGCTTGGTGAACTTGCGGATCGATATGTATGGCCCGTCCAGCGCCAGCGGCGGAAACACGATGTTGACGCGCGATCCATCCAGCAGCCGCGCATCCACCATCGGGCTCGACTCGTCGATGCGGCGGCCCACGGTGGAGGCGATCCGCTGGCAGATGGAGGCGACGTGCGCCGCATCACGGAAATGGACGCCCGACAGCGACGTCTTGCCGGCCCGCTCGACGAACACCCTGTTGGGCCCGTTGACCATGATGTCCGCCACGCTGTCATCGTCGAGAAGCGGCTGCAGCGGTCCCAGCCCCATCATGTCGTTGACGAGGTCTCCAGCGAGCTGACGCTGTTCGCGGCCGTTCAGCTGGATCCGTCGCTCGGTGGCCAGATCGGCCACCACGCGCTCGACTTCCGGGATAAGCCGATCGTGCGGTGTGGAAGCGACGGCGGCCGGGTCGAGCCGTCCCAGGCAGAGCGCCCGCAGTTCGGCGAGGGGCTGCGGGACACTGGCCTTGGCAGGCGCGGTAGCCACCGGCGGAGGGGGCACGGGTGGCACGGGCGCAGCCGGGGCCGCAGTTGGTCCAATCCGCCGGCGCCCAAAGGCAGGAACGGTCTCGCTCACGCCTTGCCCCTCTTCAGCACGTGCCTCAGCAGGGTTCGCTTCAATCGGATGGTGCTCGACTCTTGCGTCGCGTGCATCGATCCGACCTCCTGGGTGAGGGACAGGATGCCGGTGCGGAAACCGCCACGCTTCCCGATCGCCGACTGGCCGAGGTTGCCGGCCTGGAGAATCTGCCGCGGGACATAGGGAACGACCACGTCGACCGGCACGCCCATGGCGGCCTCGACCTGTTGCCGGGATAGGCCACCCGGCATGCCCAACCGATCCAGCACGATGACCGCACGCCGGACCTGGAGCGGACCCTGCGGCAGGGCCAGCAGGCGAAGCGTATCGCGGATGGAGGCCAGGGTCGGGTTCATCACCAGGACCCGCTGGTTGGCGGCAGCAAGCAACTCGCGGTTCAGCGGCGCCGGCGAGAACGGCACGTCAAGGAAGATGAAGTTGTAGCGGCGGCGGAGCGACCGCAGCAGGCTCTCGGCGGCGCCGTGCGTGTAGTTGAACTGCTCCGTCAACGCTTCCTCGCCTGCCAGGACGTGCAGGCGCTCGCTGACCGGGCGGGCCGAACGTTCGACGAACAGCTCGTCGATGCGATCCGGCGTTTCCAGAGCGGAACGAAGTCCGGGACCGGTGCGGGCACCCAGCAGCATGGCGACGGTGCCGGTGTAAAGGTTGGCATCCAGCACGATGACGTGGCGGTTCGCCTCCTCGGCGAGGTAGGTTGCCAGGCTCACGGTGATTGTGGTGGCGCCGGCACCGCCGGACGCGCCGGTGATCGAGATGACGCGGCCCCCCTGCACCATCGGCGGGCTGCCGTTGCGGCCCAGCGCAAGCGCGAAATGCGTCGCCACCATCTCGCGGGTCAGCGGCTTGTAGAGGTATTCCACCACGCCCAGGCCGCGGGTGATCTGACGGTAGAAGTTGACGTCCTGCCGGTCACCAATCACGAGCACCCGGACGTCGGGCTCGACCACCTCCGACAGGTCGGCGAGCTGCATCAGCGCATCGGACTCGCCGCTCACGTCCACCAGCAGGACCTGCGGCGTCGGCACCTTCTGCAGGATCGAGATCGCCGTGCGCACCCCGCCCCGATGGATCTCGAAGGTTTCGGTGACCTGCTGCGCCAGGCCCTCGCGGACGATGCGCTCGCTTGTCGGGTCGGCGATGAAGGCGATGATCTGCGCACGGTCCGGCCGCCCTGTGGCCGCGGCCGTGGTTGGGGCGGGTGCCGCGGCGACGGTATCGAATGCGCCAGCCATCACGTGCCTCCGCCGGCGGCGCTGGCACCCTCGCTACCCTGGCCACCGCCGTTGTCCTGGAGCTTGACCTCGATGAGACCGCTGTTCGGGAGAGCCTTGACACGGTTGGTTTCCAGGCGCTGCACGGCGACCGCCGCACGGATGCCGTCTGAGCCCGGCTCGTCCACGCCGCGGACCAGATCGGATGGCGAGGCCACCATCGCGGCGATGTTCGTCTCGTTGACACCGGCTGGGTTCCAAAGGCGGGAAGTCAAGACGGGATCAGTCTGACTGCAGCCCGCCACCGCCGCCATCGCGGCCAGGGTCAGGGCCCGGTATGTGATCGTCACGGCGATTCACTCCAGCAGGAAGCCGGCATTGCCGGGGATGTGGGTGTAGGTGGCGCCGTTGCCGGATGCGTTCTGCTTGAGCAGCAGCAGGCGATCGAGGTCGCCGGGTGCCCGGTAGCCCTCGCCGGCCAGGTGCAGCGCCGTAGGGTTGCTGACCGGGCGGATAATGTAGGGGGTGACCAGGATCACGAGTTCGCTCTGCTGACGACGGAAGCTGTCGGAGCGGAACAAAGCGCCCAGGATCGGCACATCACCCAGGAACGGGGTTCCCTGGTCCACCTGAGTCACCTGGTCCTGAAGCAGGCCGGCGATGGCAAAGCTCTGGCCGCTGCCCAGCTCAACCGTCGTCTCAACCCTACGCACGGTCAGCGCCGGGATGACCAGGCTGGAGGTCGTGCTCTGAAGGGACACCGCGCCCTGGTTGGTCAGGGCGCTGACCTCGGGACGGACCCTGAGGTTGATGCGGCCGTCGGACAGAACGGTGGGCACGAAGCTCAGCGAGATCCCATACTGCTTGTACTCGACGGTCGTCTCGCCCAGCTGCTGTGCAACCGGAATCGGATACTCGCCGCCGACCAGGAAACTCGCGGTCTCGCCACTCATCGCGGTGAGGTTGGGTTCGGCCAGGGTGTGGATCAGCTGATCCTCGGCCAACGCGTCCACGATTCCCTCGACGCTGGTCTTCTTGAAGGCGGTGATGAGTTCGGCGGTCGCGCCGAGGCCGCCAGGGGCATCGGCCAGGCCCGCGGCGCCCGCCAAGCCGACCTTGGCCACCGCGCCGAGATCACCGCCAAGGTTGCGCCAGTTGAGGCCAAGGTCGCGCGTCAGCGTCCGCGACATCTCGGCGACACGGACGCGCAACAGCACCTGCACCGGGGCCGCGACCTGCAGGCGGTTGTCGATCGTCGCCGTGGCGCCAAGGCGATTGCGCGCCGTGGTCAGGATCCGCTCGGCCTCGGCGGGCGTGGGCACCGAGCCCGATACGACGATGCCGCTTGACGTCGGCTGCACCGCGACGTCCGTATCCGCGGCAGTATGCCGGATGTCGTCGTGGATGCGGTTCGCGGCATAACCCGAGGGCACCACCGTGACGAGGTATTGACCCAGCGTGTGGCCGGTCTCGTCAACGGCGGCGATGCTGGTGCGACCCTCCGCCAGACCGAACACGAACAGCGTGTCCGGACTGGCCGGCCGGACCTCGGCAATCTTGGGGTCCGCGGCGAAGATGTTGGAGGCCGCCGCGGACAGGTGGATCATGCGACCGGATCCGGTCTCGATCGTGATCGCGTGGGATCCTGAACGCATCTGCCCATGCGGAACATCAGCCTCACCATGCGGGAACCCCGCGGGTTCGGCCGCATATGCCGATGTGGCCGATGCGAGCAGGACCGATGCAAGCAGAACCCGGGAGCAAGCCGCCAGGATCGCTGGCGTGGAAGCACCAATCATCAGGGACATCAGAACTGGAAATCCTTTCCATCTGCGTTACCTTCATAAACGTGAAGGTGACTTTGAGCATGGCCGTTCTGACCAAAGCCAAGGGCGGGGGAAACGTCTCCGGCCCAAACCGTCCCGAGTACGTTTTCATGGTTGGCGTCGATGGCGGCCGACACCTGACTCGTGGCCGTCGAGGATGGCGCCCCGCGCACGGCCAGCGAGATCTGGCCGAGCTTGATGGCGACGGCGAGGCGGGGCGCATCGGCGGGCGCGATCTCGATGGTCGCGGTGCGGGGGATCTGCGCCGCGCTGCCCGGTGCCGCGCCCTGCACCAACTGCTGGTCGATCGCCACCAGCCGGACATCCCTCAACACGGTATCGGCCGACAGGCGCTTGCCGTTGGGAAGCGACTTGTCCTCGAGCTCCTGCGTCAGGATGGCGTCGACATGGTCGCCCGGCCACAGCAGACCGCCGACGCTGCTGATGGCATCAACGCCGATGGTCTCGGCCAGCATGCCGGGCCGGACCACGGCGGCAAGGAAGCCATGGTCGCCGGGACGCAGCAGGTTGGACTGCATGATGACCGCACCATCGGTGATCGGCTCGCGGACCAGGCAGCCGATCAGGTCGGACCGGTGGGAGGGGGTGTCGGTCTGGGCATCCGGCAGTGCCGTGCCCGGATCGCGCTCGACGGCCCTCAGGTCCTCCGGACGCAGCAGGGTCCCGGCGCGCAGCGAGCGTGCGGCAGCGAGATAAGTGATCTTGGAGAT
>CAXUBN010000047.1:0-11123 GCA_964249255.1 uncultured Acetobacteraceae bacterium
CTCCCCGAGGCGCGCCGCGCGTCCGCGCCGCGCCACCATGTCCCGCGTCGACTCCAGCCCGGCGGCGGCGGCCTCGCGCAGGGCGGACAGGGCCGCGGACAGGTCGCCATCCTCCTGTGCCACGGCCTGGACCGCGATCCTCGACGGCGTCAGCACGTCGATCAGCGTCTTGTCGCCGACCGCCGCGTCGCCGAGGTCGACGATGGCGGTCTCGCCCGCCGCGAGCATGGCCCCGAGCACCTGCGGGTCGATGGACCGCGCGTCGGCGAGGGCATCGGACATCTCGGTGAAGAAGGACCCGTAGAGCGGGCCCATCGAGCCGCCGATGTCCGACAGCAGCGTGTCGCCGATGACGGCGAAGCCCTGGCGGAGGTCCGCATCCCCGCCGCTCAATCGCTCGATGGCCAGGCGGAAGCCCTTGGCCATGTTCACCCCGTGATCGCCGTCGCCGGTGGCACCGTCGATCTCCGACAGCCGATCGCGCGCCTCGATGATCGCGTGCGCGATGGCGACGGCGACCGGGGCCGCATCCCGGAGCGAGATCGTTTCGCCCACGCTCAGGCTCCCGGAACCGTCAGGCCGATCGAGCGCGCCGGGGCCCGCAGCAGCCGGTCGAGCTCGGGGTCCAGCCTGGTCAGCGTCATCGAAACGCCCATCATCTCCAGCGAGGTGAAGTAGTTGCCCACGAGGCGATGCGTGGGCCTGATGTTGCGTGCCCTGAGCATCTCGTCGACATGGCCGTAGAGCAGGTACAGCTCCATCTGCGGGGTGGCGCCCAGCCCGGAGATCAGGACGGACACGTCCTCGCCGACGAAGTCGAGGTCGGCCAGGATCTTCTCGACCATGATGCCCGCCATCTCCCGGGCCGGCGCCACCGGCAGCACGGCGATGCCGCGCTCGCCATGATGGCCGATGCCGACCTCCATGGTGCCCGGCTCGATGGTGAAGTTCGGCTTGCCGTTGGCCGGTATGGTGCAGGCGGACAGGCCGATCCCGATCGAGCGGGTGTTGCTGATCGCCTTGGCCGAGGCGGATACGACCTGCTCAAGGTCCGCGCCCTCCGCCGCCCGGGCACCGCCCGCCTTCCACATGATGATCTCGCCGGCGACGCCGCGGCGATGCTCCGGCTGATGCGGGGGGGCCGACGCGCAATCGTCGTTGGCGACCACGGTGGCGACCTGGATGCCGTCCTTGGCCGCGAGCTTGACGGCCATCTTCACGTTCATGTTGTCGCCGGCGTAGTTGCCATACAGGCAGGCGACGCCGCGCCCCTGGTCCGCGTGGCCGAACGCGGCCTGGAAGCTCTTCGCGGTCGGCGAGGCGAATACCTCCCCGATCGCCACGGCATCGCAAAGGCCCGGGCCGACATAGCCCAGGAACGCCGGCTCGTGGCCGGAGCCACCGCCGGTGACCACGCCGACCCGGGGCTCGGCGCTCGGAACGGCGGACCTGAGCACGCGCGGGTGATCCGTCGGGGCGAGCAGCTCGGGGTACGCCGCCAGCACGCCGAGCAGGCTGTCCTCGGTGACCCGCTCCGGATCGTTGATGATGCGGTTCATGCCGCCTTCCCTTCCACGAGGCCTGGGCCGGCAGTCCCGGTCGCCCGACGCGGCAGACAGTCGCGCCACGTTGAACATCTGTCAATCAAGCGATCACTTGCACGGACGGATCGGGCCTCTCCTAATGTGGTGATCGGTGGCAATTTCTGGATCTAGCCTGACTCTCATCACCACAGACTGAACATCTGCCACTTGATGAGTGAGAATGTGTTCAGGTAGGATGGATTTGTGCATCGCAACACGGAGGTGGTGATGGGGATGACGATCGCGATCGGATGCGACGAGGCGGCCTTCGATCTCAAGGAGCAGATCGGCGCGTTGCTGAGGACGGAGGGTCATACGGTGGAGGATTTCGGCACGTTCGAGGCCAAGCCCGTGCTGTACCCGAACATCGCCTTCGCGGTGGCCGACTCGATCGCAGCGGGTCGCAACCAGCGCGGCGTCCTGCTGTGCGGGACCGGGATCGGCATGGCGATCAGCGCGAACAAGGTGCCCGGCATCCGCGCCGCGCAGGCGCACGATCCTTATTCGGCGGAGCGCGCGCGCAAGAGCAACGATGCGCAGATCATCACGCTGGGCGCCCGCGTGGTGGGCCCGGAGCTCGCGAAGTCGATCATCCGATCCTGGCTTGCGGCCGATTTCGAGGGCGGCGGATCGAGTGCCAAGGTCGAGGCGATCAAGGCCTACGAGCGTGGGGAACATGTTCCGCCCGCTTGACAGGGGAGGACCGCGCTTGGCTCCCTGGTCGGGATGAAGACGCCGGCGCCGTCCTATCAGGACCGTGGCGAGATCAGGGTCGAGACCCTGATCGAGATCGCGACCCTCTACTATTACGAGGACGTGACGCAGGAGGAGCTGTCGCGGCGGTTCTCGGTCTCGCGCGCCAAGATCAGCCGCCTGTTGCAGCGCGCGCGCGCCGATGGCCTGGTCGAGATCAGGGTGCATCAGCCGACATCGGTCGGCACGGAGCTCGAACGGGTGTTCATCGACCGGTTCGGGATCACGCGCCTGCTGGTGTCCGTCGATCACCGTGATGCCGATGCGCAGCGCAACGCAGTCGCCCGCCTGGTCGCGGCACATCTGGAGAAGACGCTGACGCCCGGCAACATCGTCGCGGTCGGTATGGGCCGCAACGTCGCCGCGGTGGCCGATGCGCTGGTCATTCCCCCGCGGGGCGGCGTCACCTTCGTGTGCGCGATCGGCGGTTCGCTCCGAGCGGGCGAGCACATGAATCCCGATCACATATGCCGCAGGCTCGCGGCCCGGTTCGGCGGTGAAAGCGAGACCCTCTACGCGCCCGCCCTCGTAACCGATGCCGCCGCCCGCGATGAGCTGTATCGCAACGACACGGTCAAGCTGACCCTGGACAGGGCCAGGCGGGCGGACATCGCCCTGATTGGGATCGGCGACCTGTCGGAAGACAGCAACATGGTGCGGATGGGCTGGTTCTCCCCGCAGGAGATCGCCGAAGCCCGGCTGGGCGGCACGATCGGCGACACGATGGGCTACGACTTCATCGACATCCACGGCCGGCCGGCGAACACGACCATGCAGGGGCGCGTGATCGGGCTATCCAGGGACGATCTCGTGCGCATCCCGAACGTCATCGCGATCGCCTCGGAGAACACCAAGGCCGCGGCAATCCTGGGTGCCCTGAGGACAGGGTCCATAAATACCCTGGCGACTTCGCATACGAACATCCACACCATCCTGCGCCTGGACGAGGCGACGCAGGCGACAAGCATCCCATGAACTTCTGCAGCGATCTCAGTGGATAGGGATGAGTGCCATAGCCTCGTTCGGTCCCGGAGATCTTCGAGCTTGATCTCCCGTTACCGGCCGAACCGGCCTTCCACCATGCCTCCGCAGGCTTGGTGATGCTGGCGGACTGGCTGGGATCGGATGCGAGCGAGGCATTCTCCCGTCCGCCGATGAGGCCGGCCCGGATTGCATGGAGTCCGCACGGCGCCGCGCACGCCACGCCGTTGCGACCGTAGGGCTATGGTTGGCGGCGACGGAGGTCCGTGCAGGCGTGGCCGGTGTGGATTTCAGCATGGCGTTCCACGTCGACAGGCCGCGTCCGGTGCGGATCGGGGCAGCCCTGCCGGACGCATCCTGCCTCGTGCTCAAGGCCGAAACCGGTTCGGGCAAGACCGAGGCGGCGTTGTGGCGCCTCAGGCACTGTTCGCCGTAGGCAACAAGATGGGCGGGCTCTACGTCGCTTGCCCGCCCGGGTAGCGGCCACCGTGATGTCCACACGCATCACGCTGTTCCACGACCGCGTCTCCAGCAGCATGCAGCCCGCCGTCGTACCGGCGGTGCCGGGGCGGGCGGCCCTGGACGATGCGGAAGGTCATCCGTTACCCGACTTCGGCTTCGAGTGGGACGGCGGCGGCGAGGCCGGCCTCTCCGGGCAGTGCATCGATCGGCCCCCGCAGGCTGCAGACGGTATAGGGGTGAAACGGAGCCTGCCGCGTACCGCCCCTCGCCATCGGGAGCAGCAGACCCGTCGAGAACAGGACGATGCGGATGGCGATGGGCATGCCGTTCCTTTGCAGAGCGAGGGTGATTTCAGGTCTCGGCCGACACCGCGGCCGGGTCAGAGGTGGATCCTGATCCCGCCGAACACCGATCGCGGGGCGCCCGCGAAGATCGAGCCGGTCTTGGCATCCAGCACGGCGGTCCCGGACTCGACGCCGGGCGCCACGAGGCTGTCGGTGACGTTCAGGGCGGAGCCGATATAGGTCCGGTTCGCTAGGTTCTCGGCCTCGCAGAAGAGGTGCAGCCGGTGCAGCAGCCCCAACCGGGCCGGCGGGTCGTAGTGCACCTCGACGTTGAACAGCCCGGCGCCCTGCGCCTTCAGGAGGTTGGCGTTGTCGATCCAGTAGCCGTCGCGGAAGGTAAACTCGACGAAGCCGCCAAGCCCTTCGAAGCGACCGTCCGGACGATCGTAGATCAGCCGCAGGTCCACGACGTTCGGCACGACACCCGGGATCGACTTGCCGTCGCGATCAAAGGCCGACGCCGACGTGCCGCCGGTCACCAACTCGGTGTAGCGCGTGTAGATCTGGTGGTCGTAGGTGTAGGCCAGCCGGATGCGCCCGCCCGGGACAAGACGCGGCAGCGGCACCCAGTCCGCACCGAGCTCGATGCCACGATGCTGCGATGCCGGCGCGTTGAACACAAAGGTCTGCAGGTTCGGCCCGGCGCTCTCGTTGATGATCTCGTTGCGGAAGAACTCGTAGAAGCCAGTCGCCTGCAGGCGCAGGCCGGGCCCGGGATGCCACGCGGCATCCAGGTCCACGCCGACGTTGTTCTGCGACTTCAGCCGCGTGTTGGCACCGAACTGACCGGTGGGCGCGACGAACAGGTTGGTGGTCTGCGGGGTGCCGTAGCCGGTGCCGACCCGGCTCTGCAGCGTCCAGGCGGCGGTAGGCGTGTAGATCAGCGCGCCCTCGGGTGCCAGGTTGAAGTAGAAGCGATTGGCGGTGATCGACGTGCGCCTGGCCCCGGCGGGGCTGTAGGCATAGATCGCCTCGTTGCCGCCCAGATCGGAATATTCGCCGCCGAGCCCGACCACCGCATGCCAACGCGGCGCCAGGCCCACCTCCTCCTGGACGCGCGCGCCGCCGTTCCACTGGTGCCCGAAGACGGTGGAGGCCAGGCTGCCCCGCGTGGCGCCGCCCTGCGGCGTGATGTTGTAGAAGCGGCCGCCGAGGTCGAAGTAGTTCCAGTCCACCCCGGCGAACGAGGTGACCGGCAGGCCGAGCAGCCGCCCGGTGCTGGTGACGTCGCTGGTCACGTCGTAGGACAGGAACGGTCCCTGCTCGCCGGTCGCCGCGGTGGGCTGGTCGATGTCGCGCACGTCATAGGTGAACTGGGTGCGCCAGAGCGTGTGGGCGTCGAGGTCGTGCTCCCAGCGGAGCCCGGCGATGGTGCGGCGGTCGAAGCGGCCGATGCCGGCGGCCTGCGCGCTGGTGGCGACGGTCGGGCCATAGGCGCCGTTGCGGAACAGCGAGACGCTGGCGCAGCCGGCCGACTGCAGTCGCGCGCACCCCTCCTGGAACGGGTTCTGGCCGAACTGGTTGAGCGAGAGCCGGATCGGCAGCAGCGTGTCGGTCACGTTGTTGACGACCTTGAAAATCAGCCGGTCCACCGGCCCCAACGCGACGCGCAGCGTCGCGTCCTCGGTCGAGCTGTCGTAGCGGCTGTTGGCGATGTAGCCGTCGCCCCGCAGGTCGCTGCCGAACACCGACAGGTCGTAGCCGCGGCCGGCGACGCCAACCCTGCCATAGGTTTCGACCAGCCCGTGGCTGCCGAACTCCGATGCCAGGTCGACGCCGCGCACGTCGCTGCCCTCGAGGGTGTGCAGGCTGATGGCGCCGTCGACGGCGTAGTTGCCGAACACGGTGGAGGCGGGCCCCTCGAACACGTCGGCCGACCTGTAGGCGTGCGGATCGACCAGGTCGGAGCGCGAGTTGCCGTCCGGCTGGGTTTCCGGGAACCCGTCCTCCATTATCCGGATGTTGCGCAGCGGCGAGGCCTGGCGATCGTCCGAGCCGCGGATCGAGATCGCGATGTCGCGCGGGCCGCTGCCGGTGATGAAGGATACGCCCGGGACCGTCGCCAGGATGTCGGCCAGCGTCAGCGACGGCGTCTGCCCGAAGGTGGCGGTTGACGCGCCGTATGTGGTCTCGCCGGCCGGGTGCTCGGGGGTCGGGACGACGGTCTGCCGCCCGGTCACCACGACGGGCTCCGGCATCGGCCCGTCGGCGGCACCCGCGGGGAACCACGCCCCGGTCGCCATCAGGCAGCCGCATCCGGCGGCAAGCCCTCTCATCATGTAGCGCAATGACACCGTGCCCAGCCATTCTCGATCGTGATCGGCGGCTTTTAGCGGCGTCTCTGGCGATGTCTCGTGAAGCTCTGATGACCGTTGACGGGCAAGGCCAGGGGCGCCGCTCCTGGGCCCTGTCGAGGGTAGGGCCCTTCAGGGACCGTCCGGTTGAACGACCGGATCCTGGCGACTCAGGCTTGGGCGGGTCCAGGGCAGGGCCCTGGCCTCCGCTTCCCCCTCAGTCGTCGGAACCGGACGTCGAGGCGGCCACGTGCGGATACGGCATGCCTGGCTTGGTCCCCTCCCAAAGGACGCGGTTGAACAGGCCGACCGGCACCCGATCCTCGACTGAGAAGTCGAACCCCTTGGTCTTCTCCGCCCACCAGGCGGCGTCGTGGAGCGGCCGGATGTCCGGCCCGGCAGCGTAGCGGACGCCGTTTTCCGTCGCCGAGACCTGGAGCGTGGTCGTCTTGAGGATGGTGGAGGCGGTCGCGGCGTAGGTCCAGAACCCGGATCCGCTGGTGTCGAACACGTCGGCCATCGGGGCGGCGTTGGCGGTGAGCAGGCTGATGTGCGCCGTGCCCAGGATGTCCTCCATGGTGCGCAGCAGGTTGACCTGGTTGTAGCGCGTGCTCACGACCTGGCGCTGCTTGACATAGGCGCCGGCGACGTAGGCCGTCGAGCGATGGCTGTCGACGTGGTCGGGGCCGTCTTGGCTGTCGTCCTCGATGACGAAGAAGACGGTGCTGTCCGCGTAGGGGCTGCGGGCGACCGTGTCCAGCATGCGGCCGACGGCGAGGTCGTTGTCGGCCTCCTGCGCCTCGGGCGTGTTCACGCCGGCCAGCGCCGTCGCGAAGCTGCCCGTGTGGTCATGGCTGAGCCGCACGGTCTCCAGCGTGGGCAGGTTGCCGTCCCGCACGTACTGCCCGAACTCCCGCTTCCACTCGTTGACGTTCCACTGGTCCGAGAACGTCTGGTCGAAGCCGCGGAAGTAGAGGTCGGTGTAGCCCTGCAGGCTTGGGGTCAGCTCGGCCGCCTGCTGGATGCCCATCGCGCCCGCATCGGTGATCGGCTGGCCGTTCAGCGTGGTCGGGCCGATGTTGTTCACCATGAAGCCGTAGTTGCGGATGCTGAGGCCGGCCTTCTCCGCGGCGGCGAAGATGTAGCCCTTCTCCTCGCCGGGCTCGTCGCCGAACACGGTGTCGGTCGCCGCGATGTCCCGGGGCCCCGGGAGCAGGTTGGCGGTGCCGCCCGGCAGCAGGGCGGACAGCGTGTTGTAGTTGTAGACCGTCCCGCCGATGGTCGTGGGCGCCACGGCGTCGACCCGCTCGCCGTCGGCGACGCCGATCGGCACGTTGCGGTTCGATCCCTCGGTCTCGTAGGACAGGCCGCGGCTGACGAAGGCGTAGTTCTGCTGCTGCGTCACCTCCTCGTCGTTGGTGATCCGGCCGCGCATCGACCACGACCATCCGTCCATGCTGCCGTCGGCGGGATCGTAGAAGTTGTCCAGCGTGACGAACTGCCTTGCGATCCTGTGGAAGTTGGGCGTGATAGGCAGGCCGAACTGCGTCAGGGACGGGTCGACGTTGGCGCCGTTCTTCAGGTCCCCCAGGATCTGGTCGAACGTGCGGTTCTCCTTGATGATGTAGATCACGTGCTTGATGTGGCGGCGAAGGAACGACATGGTCTGCCGGTCGGACGGCGCTTCCGCGACGGAGTAGCCGTCGTTCCGCGCGACCTGGTCGGTCAGCGCGGCCAGCTGGTCGTCGCCCGGCGTGTCGGCGCTGACGAGCGAGGCCTGCTCGAGCTGGAACTGGTACTGGTTGGAGGCGGACGACGCGGCCGCGGCGAGGGCGTTGGCGGCCAGGATGCCGGCCTTGTCGTCGGTGTAGCCGGGCGGGATCGGCGCGAAGGCTTTGTACTGGATGGATGCGGTGCTGCCGCTGAGGTTGTCCGGATTGGGGCCCGTGTTGCTCTTGCCGTTGATGACGTACATCCGCTGGCCGTCGGCGCTGAAGGCGACGTCCTTGGGCGCATAGGCGGTCGGGATGAGCCCGCTGACGGCGAGCGCCCCGGGGCCGTCGAGCGGCACCACGGCGATGTCGTTGGCGCCGTTGTTGACGACGTAGAGCGTCCTGCCGTCGGGAGACACGGTGACGGCGTAGGGCGCGGTGCCGGTGTAGCGGGGGCCGCGGATCAGGCCGGCCGGGGACCGCACGTCGATCTCTCGGATCAGCGCGTTGCTGGCGACGTCGATCAGGCCGACGCGATCCTGGTTGTCCTCGGCCACGAACAGGGTGCCGTTGCGGATCGTCATGCCGTACGGATTGCCGGCGAGCGGGATGCGGGCGACGAGCCGACCGGCGCGACCCGAAACGTCGACCACGACGATCTCGCGGTCGCGGGTCGAGGAGATATATGCGGTGCTGCCGTTCATCACGACGTCGAACGGATACTCGCCGCCGGCGGTGCCAACGGCACCACTGGTGTTGAACGGGCGCAGGTCGTACTCGAACCGGACGCTGGCGGTCGGGATGTCCACCACGGTGATCGAGTCGTTGTAGTTGTTCGTGACGACCCCGGTCCGGTCGTCGGCCGAGATCGCGAGGCCGATCGCCTCGGGCTTCACCGACAGCCCGACGCCGCCGGGCAGGCCGCCCGGGTTCGCGTGGTTGAGCGGAAAGGTCTTCGCCAGCTGAAGCAGCCCGTTCTGCTTAAGGTAGACGTAGACCGCGTCGTCGGAGCCTCCGGCCGCGAACAGCAGGTTGCCGTCATGCGACCAGACCAGGCCGCGATGGGCGTTCGCCTGCTTGATCACCTGGACCAGCGACGGACGGCGCGCGTTGGCCCCGCTGATGTCGTAGATGAAGATGTACTGCGTGGAGTTCGCGGTGTCGGTATGACCGGTCGCGTTGTCGAGCGAGTTCTGGCCGCCGGTCACGACCGCAAGCGTCGACCCGTCGGGGCTGACCGCCTCTCGCAGGGCCTCGCCGGCAACGAAGTCGGGATAGGCCGGCAGCCTGGGATTGAGGACCTGCTGCGCCGCGTGCGGAAGGGCGAGCGGCGTTATGAACAGGTTGGTCGGCAGCTCGACCGGCCTGGCGTGCGCGCCGGTGCCCAACTGCAACGTCAGCGTGCTCGTGGCGAGCAGGGCCGTCCGGAGTACCTGATCGAGCCGGGTTGGCATGAAGCCCCTCTTTCCTGAAGATCGACGGCGGCGATCGACGCCGCCTCGGCGGAAGGCCTACACAACCGTCCGCGGGGCCGGTTCATGAACCACCTTGCTGACGAGGGCCTGACACAGGCGGTGCATTCGCCGGTCGGGACGCGATGTCACCGATCTGTCACGGGACGGGGTGAGGCTTCCAGGCATGCGGGTGCTGCTGGTCGAGGATCACGATGAGCTGCGCGACATGCTGTGCGCGCACCTGCTTCAGGTCGGCTTTGCCGTCGATGCCGTGGCGTCCGGGATGGATGCACTGTTCGCCGCCAAGGGCGCGCCGTACGACGCGGTCATCCTCGACCTCGGCCTGCCCGATCTGGACGGGCTCGAGGTGTTGCGGCGGCTCCGCACCGAGGCGACGGCGGACCTGCCCATCCTGGTGCTGACCGCCCGCCATTCGGTCGGGGATCGCGTGCAGGGGCTCGACGCCGGCGCGGACGACTACCTGGTGAAGCCGTTCGACATGCTGGAGCTCGATGCCAGGCTGCGGTCGATCACCCGGCGGATCGAGCGCCGTTTCGATGCCGCCACGGCCCCGGCGTCCGGCGAGATCCGCTTCGGCGACCTGCGCTTCGACCCGTCGTCGCGGGAGGCGCTGGTGGGCGACATGGTCCTGGCGCTGACGCGGCGCGAGACCGCGCTGCTGGAGGAGCTGCTGCGTGGGGGTGGCCGCACGCTGATCCGCGACGTGCTCGAGGATCGGCTTTATGGTCATGCCGAGGTATTCACCGGCAATGCGATGGAGGCAACGGTCTCGCGCCTGCGGCGCAGGCTGGCGGCGTCCGGTTCCGCGGTGACGATCGAGACCGTCCGCGGCATCGGCTACCGGCTGCTCCCGCCATCGCCGCGATCGATCGAATGATCCCCCATCGAATGATCCCCCATCGACTGATCCCTGCCCGGATCGGCCCCCGATGAGGTTCGGCCGCAGCCTGCGCGGGCGGCTCAGCCTGTCGATGGGGTCGATCCTCTGCATCGGGCTCGGCGTGGTGGTCGGACTGCATGCGCTCGAGCACGGCCACGGCCTGCCGCGGCAGCTGGGGCGACTGCTGCTCGGCGACGAGCTGCCGGAACCCTGGCAGGATCTGGCGGTGCTGCTGCCGTTCGGCGGCGTCATGTTGCTGCTCATCGGCGCGGTCTGCCGCTGGACCCTGCGTCCGCTGCTGCGCGCCTCGATGCAGGCCGCCTCGATCGGACCGCATGATCCCGGCCGCCGCGTCGACCCCAGGGGACTGCCGGACGAGGTGTCGCCCCTGGTCGGCGCGATGAACGCGGCGCTGGACAGGCTGGCGGACGCCTACGAGGTCGAGCAGCGCTTCACCATGAACGCGGCGCACGAGCTGCGCACGCCGCTGGCGACGCTGCGGCTGCGGCTGCAGCGCGTCCGCCACGACGGCGCGGCACTGGACTGGCCGGCGATCGAGCGCGACATCGCCGGCATGACCGCCCGGGTCGACGGCCTGCTCGATCTGGCCCGCAAGCAGGCGGCCGGGGCGGGCGGCAC